>JBDLTO010000132.1:0-10549 GCA_039805815.1 Bacteroidota bacterium
CAGGTTGTTTGAAAGAAGGTTATCAAACATTTACTTGTAATGCAGCCATACCCCAAGTGTCAGTTCCTGCAGGTGAATTACAGGCTATTGAGGCATATCTCAACCAAAAAGGGATTAAAGATGCTACTAAATATCAAAATGCATTTTATTACAAGGTTGATGTGCCAGGTACCGGCAATAACCCCACACTATGCTCTAACGTTGTTATATATTATCAAGGTAAACTAATAGATGGAACCACTTTTGATCAGACTGGTAATACTGCTCAGACTTTTTCTATGGGTAATCTTATCACAGGATGGAAGCTTGGTTTACCATTGATCAAAGCAGGTGGAAAAATTAAACTTTATCTTCCCCCGAGTTTGGGCTACGGAAACAGTGTTTCCGGTAATATCCCTGCCAACAGTATCCTGATTTTTGAAATTACACTAGTGGCAGCCTGATTAGAGCTTTGATCTTGTCCAGACATCGTTTCGACCTATCAGGGTAATCCCGATATAGCCACGCACATTTAGTGTGTTTTTATCTTTCATGGTTATAATGCATTTATATTCCTTGCCATTTTTGGGGTCGTAGATGTGTCCTTTATCCCAACCTTCAGTGCCATCAAATGAGAATCCCCAAATATTGATTAAACCTAAAATAGGTCTGGAATGCAATTTTTTATCTGGATGTAGCAAATCTGTTCTGGGTTTACCTGTTTTGGGATCTATTGGTTCTTTAAGCCAGACTATTTTTCCCTGAAAAGAGTTGCCGTTTTTATAAATTTCAACTTTTCCGTTGCCAGACCCAGTTAACCATATGCCTGAAATTTCATCTCCTGTTTTCTTTTCCTGCGCAATTAGTAAATGAGTAGCAATGCTTAAAAGCATTGTTGAAATGAATTTCATACGACTTAAATTGTGAATTGAAATTAAGAAATAATCCAATCACTTATGCATCAGGCAATTTCTGTGTTTGACATGTTTAAAATTGGCATTGGTCCATCGAGCTCCCACACACTCGGACCATGGCGTGCAGCAGCTATGTTATTGAATCAATTGATTCAAACAGATAAACTTAATCGTGTTCAAAGTATAAAAATAATTTTATATGGTTCCCTTGCCAAAACAGGTAAAGGGCATGGTACTGATATTGCACTGCAAATGGGCTTATCAGGAGAACATCCAGAGACAACTGACGTACTGGCGCTTCATGATAAGATTAGCAAGATAAAAAATGATAAATCATTGAATTTAGCTGGTCAACATACGATTCCCTTTGATCCATCTCATGATATTGTATATGAGTACTTTCAAAGTTTGTCTTATCACCCCAATGGGATGACATTTTTTGTAGACATTGCAAATGATGATCCGGTTGTCAAAACATACTTTTCGATTGGTGGCGGATTTGTTGAAACGGAAGGGGAGGTGCAGACTACGGAAGTATCAAAATTATTGCCATTTCCAATTAATACAGCTCAGGACCTGTTGCATTGGTGTATGAAAACAGGCCTATCTATTCATGAGCTGGTCATGGAGAATGAATTATCATGGAGATCAGAATCTGAAACTGTGGCGGGTTTGAATAAAATTTGGAAGACTATGTCTACCTGCATTTTTAACGGCGTTAACAACTCTGGAATTTTGCCAGGGGGATTAAAGGTAAGGAGAAGGGCAGCTGATCTGAATAAAAAACTCTTAGGTCCTAAAACTTTTACTGATCATAAAAGTTGGCTTGCTGCAGTAAGCAAAGCTGGCGGCGATTTCAGTTCAACACTAAACTGGGTTAGTTGTTTCGCACTTGCTGTAAATGAAGAGAATGCTGCATTTGGTAGGGTAGTGACTGCACCAACCAATGGTGCTGCCGGTGTAATACCAGCTGTTTTGCAATACCTGGTTACTTTTTGTGAGGATAATGATGAATCCAAGGTCATTCCTTTTTTACTTACTGCTGCTGAAATTGGAAGCATATTCAAAAAAGGTGCAACTATTTCTGCAGCTATGGGTGGTTGTCAGGCTGAAATTGGTGTTTCAAGTGCAATGGCTGCAGGAGCATTGTGTGAAGCACTTGGGGGTACGCAACGGCAGTCTCTGATGGCGGCAGAAATTGCCATGGAACATCACCTGGGCATGACTTGTGATCCAGTGGGTGGACTTGTACAGATTCCTTGTATAGAGCGAAATACTATGGGTGCTATAAAGGCGATTACCGCAGCTCAGCTTGCTTTGCAAAGTGCGCCTGATTTTGCTAAGGTATCTTTAGATACAGTTATCAAAACCATGTGGGATACTGCTAAAGATATGAGTTCCAAATATAAGGAAACTGCTGATGGCGGCTTGGCACAGCATATTCCTATAAGCTTGAGTGAATGTTAAACTATGTTGTGATATCCTAATAAGCTTTTACAACATTATACAAAGTGTCTCTTTCCACTGCCTCACGACCAACCTGTTTGATTAGGTTAACAAGCTCTTCTGTAGTGAGTGAAGGATTTTGTTCTTCACTGCCTGCCATAGAGTAAATTTTTGTTGAATCATCTATGGTTCCGTCAATGTCGTTGACACCAAATGATAAGGTAAGTTGTGCCTGCTCCCTGCCGAGCATGGGCCAATAGGCTTTGATATGCGGGAAGTTATCCATAAAAATCCTGGCTACTGCATAAACCTTCATGTCTTCTATGGCACTTATTTCAGGTATATGACTCATTTCATTGTCATGGTTTCTGAATTTTAAGGGGATAAAAGTATTGAAACCCTTTGTCTCATCTTGTTGCCTGCGAAGCATATCCATATGGTCAATCCTATGCGCATAATTTTCCAAATGCCCGTATAACATCGTTGCATTACTATGCATGCCTAGTCTGTGTGCGGTTGCATGGATATCAAGCCATCCGTCAGCATCAACTTTGTCAGCACAAATCTGTTCCCTGATTGCTGAATCAAAGATTTCTGCGCCTCCCCCAGGTAATGAATCAAGCCCTGCCTCATGCAGTAACTGCATACCCTCAATCCTACTTAATTTAGCTTTCCTGAACATGTAATCAAGTTCTACAGCAGTGAAGCCTTTGATATGTAAATCCGGACGATGTGCTTTGATCTGTTTCAGCAGATCTGCAAAAAAATATATATCCATCTTTGGGTGCACTCCTCCAACTATGTGAACCTCTGTGATGGGTTGGTTATCGTAAGACCTGACTTTTTCCATCATTTCTTCAATACCCAGTTCCCATCCTTCTTCTCTTTTGGAGTAGAGTTTTGAATAAGAACAAAACTTGCAAGAAAAAACACAGACATTAGTTGGCTCGATGTGGAAATTTCTGTTGAAATAGGTTTTATGACCATGCCTTTTTTCACGGATGTGATTAGCCATTATTCCAAGCTCACTTAGCGTGCCTTTTTCAAAAAGTGTTATACCATCCTCACGCGTTAAACGTTCTCCGGCATCGAGCTTATTTGCTATTACCAGCAAGTTTGCGTCCAATCCTGGAATTTCGCTTAGCTTATTTTGAATGGCATCCATAGTAATTTTTTTGCAAAAATACACTTCCTTGGTTGTTCGGAACAAACAATTAACAATACTTCAGTGATTATGTTTGATGATTTTTTCACTGAAGATTTTGTCCTTATAGGTCAGCGTCACAACATAAATTCCTGTTGGCAGTTTGGCAAAATCAAGGACATGTGTATTAAAAATATTTGAACTTTCCAGTTTGCGGATATAGTGGGTTCTGCCAGCAATATCTGATACGTGTATCGACTCTAGTCCGGCTGAATTTGGATAAAACTGAATGTATAGTTTTTCTTTGACCGGGTTTGGTAAGAGTCTGAATCCCTTTTCTTTTAAGGTTGAAGAAACATCAAGGGGATAAACCTTTACCTGATCTACATAAATATTATTGTTGCCCAGGTTTTTATTTGTAAATCTGATGAGCATTTCATTTTGCTTGTATGAAAGGTCTGAAAGGTCAATTCGGACCAGTTTCCAGTCAGTTTCTACTGTTGGCAGGAATGATTTTGACGTCTCATTCATTGCCATTTCGCGGCTGGATTGTTTGTATACAGTCTGCCAATTTATACCGCAATCATAACTCACAGAAACTTCCAGTGTGTCTGTAGGCAATCCTGGATTAAATCCGGCTGCAACTTGAAATTCAAGCCATATAGAATCGGCGGAAAGCCAGTTTAGCCGGGGTGAAATTATTGATCCCGTTCCTTTTAAGTTCCTGAAATTTTTTGCAATTATACTTTCGCCAGACCTGAACCCCGATGCAGCTTTTTCCCATCCATTGGTGGGATCACCTTTTGCTGACCATCGTTGCAATGACTGAGAAGTTTCAAAATTTTCTGAAAAGGGAATTTGTACTTGCTGAGCTGACTGATATTGTAATTCTAGGGAATCATTTATAGTGTTTTCATCTGTTTGCTTATTTACTGTCTGTATAACTATGCTTAACTGCATCATTGGTTTTGAAGCAATTGCAGAAAAAGCTATCGTATCTGAGAGTAGCCTGGTTAATGTGCCAGTCCATTTTTTGATTTCCTTCAATTCGGTTCCATCCCGTAATTCCAGCTGCACATGCTTGACTTCTTCCTTTCCCAAGTTCGTAAATACCAATTTAGGTTTTATGGAATCAGCACATAAAGCATCAGCAGGTAAAAGTATTTTTTCAGCTTTTAAATCAAGCATTGGAAAATTAAATGATTGAACATCTATCGCGTCTATATAAATATTGTTTCCAAATTGATTGATTGCCTTGAAAACAATACTAAATTCCTGATTGAGGAATGCTTTTAAAGAAATGGTTTCAGCTCGCCAATCATTCTGAAGAGGGATAAAATCCTGCGTAACAAAATCATTTTTAGTTGACAAATTTTTACCCCATTTTTTATAAACTGTTGTTAGTGTGTTACCACAGTTTGTTGCAATTTGTATTTCCAGCGTATCAATTTTTTGATTATCATACATGGCATTTGCCAGTTGGAATTTTAGCGTTAGTGAGTCAACATTATTGGCTGTAATTAATGGTGAAGATAGTTGGCCATATTTGCCTGGTTCATTGTTGTTGAAATTGTCAAACAAAAATGAATGGGTTCCTTCGAAAGCGGCATTGCGAGTGCTGCGCCAATTCAAGTTACTGCTACCGTTAGTTAGACTTTTCCATCCCGAGGGAATTGAAGCAGTTGATTCTCCACCCTCAAAAAAAGGTATATTTCTGGCTAAGTCGATATTGATAGATTGCGTAATTGTGTCATTGTTTCTATTCAAATCGGTAAGTCCGGAAGGCTGTTCGATCCAGACCTTGAGTTTTGAATTTCCAGCAGGGAAAGTGAACTCTGGTAATTGATATGTTACTTCTTCGTCAGTAAAGAGTGTTCCCGTCCATAAAACGCTTGTTGGCATTGCATCATTAACTGAAAAATAAATACTTAAGTTTCGCAATACAGCCATGCCATTGTTCCGCAATAAAACAACCGGTTTAATATTGTTGTTGCAAATCAGATCACATGGAGATGGTGAGATTATAGCGCTGAGTTTGGCGTCAAGTGCTGGCTTTGGGCCAACTGTAAATGAAGTGATTGAAGTAGTCCAGGTGGAAGAACCAGCACCCGTCATTCCAGTAAACCAGAACAGTGAATCATTTTCGGGGTCTGGTGAAATGTCGTTGTAATCGCCCCAACGGAAGGCATCGGTACCATACCCGGTTCCCCGCTTGATTATTGTTTCCTCATGCGTAAAAATATTTAGAGAATCTCCCGTCTGTCTCCCTGTATATGCGATTGAAGCATAGTCAGCGTTGCTGCTGTAGTTATAGGCAAGTGCGATTTGGCCATATCCATTTTGGATAATGTTACCAAGGAATCTGTGCTTGTATTGTTCCGGGGAACAAATTGCTGTTGACTGAGGCGCATATGTGCCCTGTTGTCTGATGCTCCAGACAGCATCTTTTCTAAGTTCATACCAACGTATACCGGATAAACCATTTCCATTTACATCTACAGTATGGTTAAACACAATACTTTGATGCGAGCCAAAATCTCTCAGATATGGTTTATGCATAATTTTATTGCTTACCACATCATATCCCTGTCCGTCAGGCGAAGGCGCACAATTTCTGTTTAAACAAACCTGACTACTAAAAGGAGCGACTTCAAATCCCTTTTCAAATTTTAGAACGGAAAGCGTTGAGTCAGAAAAACTGGCTTTAAAGCTTATTAATACGATGCTATCTTTATCATTTTCACTTGACGTAAGTTCATTGTCGCTGTAATAAAGGAAATATCCCCTGTCTGACTCCATTTTAAATGTGTTGCCTGCAAAGGTGACAGGCGCCATGGAATTGTATTTATTGTCTTTTTCTGTGAGCATCACTTTAATAAGTGATACTTCAGGATTACCAACTAGCATTGATTTTTTATCAAACGCCCAGATTCCTGAACCTTCATACTGATCTTTGAAATCTCTGGTAACGGCAAACCATGCATCTGGGTAGTTGCCATATTTGGGATAATCAGGAAAATAACCATTTGCAAAAAATTCATAAACGAACCAGGATCCCAAAGGGTCATTGCTCGCTGATACAGCTATGATAAGCGTATTCATATTGGTTCCTGTTGAAGCAGAATCTCCAAATTCAGTCATGATGAACCGGTTACTGAATTGGTCATACCATGTTACCCCATCTCCGCCGCCATTGTGACTTGTTCCTGGAAGTTGATCAAGGTATGCCGGTCCAAGAAGGGTTTTTCCTTCTTTATCCATGATTTTAAACAAGGCACTTCCGTTGTTTCCGTTAACCATCTGTATGATGTGACTTGGGCCTACAGCAACAGATGGATCAGCAGGGTTTATTTGGCTGTAGTCAATACCTGGTAAAACATTTTGTTGGACCGTAGCAGTCGGAAGTTCATCTGCTGTTTTTGCTTCAAAAACTACATCACTTGATTTATTTATCCTGGCTGGAATTTCAGCTTTTCTCAGGTTTTTTTGCCACATAGCATCCTCCTGGGTAGGTTTTTTCTTGTAGCGGCTAATTTGAACCGGAGGCAAATCCTGTTTATGTAGCAAACCTCTATGGTCTCTCGTTTTTATTTGCAGTGTTGGAGTTGTGCTTTCTGGTTTCCAGTTATGCAAACTTCCTGTTATAGCCTTTAGTTTACCCCCTCTATGATAATAAGATACTTGTGCCTTCAGGAGATTTGAAGCATGCAACAATATTACACAGATAAAGAAAATATATAACCTGATATAATTGTGGTCCGTTATTTTGCTCGAACCATAAACAAAGTTACATCCGAATCTGTGAAAATGGCCTTAAATCGCTTATCCCAGTGCACCAGCTATGCAGGCGCACATCAGGCAGGCTATGGTGCCGCCAATGAGTGCTTTAAAGCCAAGCTCGGTAAGGTTTTTGCGTTGAGATGGTGCTAGCTGACTGATTCCGCCAATCTGAATGCCAATAGAAGCTATGTTGGCGAAACCGCAAAGGGCATATGTTGTAATCAAAATGGATCTTGGGTCAGTAATCAATCCCTCGGCTTTCATTTTCCCAAAAGTTATATATGCCTGAAATTCATTAATGATTGTTTTTTCACCCAGTAATTGTCCAACTGATACCATGTCTACCTGTTTCACTCCAATCAACCAGGCTATAGGAGAAAAAAGGTAACCAAGTATCATTTGGAATGACAAAGAGTCATACCTGCCCCCGCTGAAGGATGCAACAACACTGTTTAGTCCGGTATAGTAGCCTATGGATCCTAAAACCCAGTTGAGGACATACATCAGTGCTGTAAATACAATTAAAATTGCACCCACATTAACAGCAAGTTTTAATCCATCTGTAGTACCCAGCGAAATTGCATCAAGTGCATTTTCTCCGAATTTATCTTTGTTGATCAGGATACGTTCATCAATTTTTTCAGTTTGGGGGAAGAGGATTTTTGAACACACGATAGCAGCAGGTGCACTCATAATTGACTGACTGAGTAGGTGAAGTGCGAAAAAGTGTTGTTGTGCTGGATCGTTTCCACCTAAAAAACCAACATAGGCCGCAAGTACTGATCCGGCAGTATTAGCCATACCACCCACCATGATACACAGAATCTCACTTCGGTTCATTTTATCAAGAAATGGACGAACCATCAACGGCGCTTCAGTTTGTCCAAGAAATATATTAGCAGCTGTTGAAACACTTTCAGCTCCAGAAACCTTCAGTTTACTTAATAACAGCGCGAAGAAATAGACAATTTTCTGAAGTATGCCGAGATAGTAAAAAAGTGAAGAAAGCGCGGCAAAGAAAATGATATTGGGTAATGCCTGTATGGCAAAAGTGTATCCCCAGCTTCCTGAAGTATCAGCTAGGTTCCCAAACATGAATTCTATGCCCTTATGTGCAAGGTTAATTACTTCCACAAACTTGTCGGAAATCCATTGAATGAATATGCGGAAAAAATTGTACTTACCTTGAGACAATACCCCTATAGCAAAACCAAGCTGTGCCACAATTCCCATTGATACCAGCTTCCAGTTGATGGCTTTTCTGTTGTTGCTGAGCAAATAACAGAGTCCTACCAGAAAAATCATGCCCATCAGGCCCCTGCTGAGGTTTTCCCACTGCATTCCCATTAGTTAAGGTTTAGGTGACAAGATACAATAATTTTCAACTTTTGGCGCCCCTCAACCTGATAATGATTTGTTTGTATAAATCAGAAAGGTCATCAGATATATCAAAACGAATGATACTTGTAGCGTAAACACCTCCAAAAACAAGAAGTTTTAACGGAATTACAATCCAGGCATTGCCGTAGTTTGGTATCAGCCACAATATCCCTGTTGTCACTGCCGTGATGATCAAAACCAGTCCGTTTCTCCAAGAGAAAGGTTGTAATTTGTAAATCTGTCTGATAAATAAAAAGCGGACAGAATTGTATAAAAGGATTGCCACTACACTGCCCACAGCAGTGCCCGAGATACCAAACGACTTGGTCAGGAAGTAGTTGAGTATAACAGAAAGGATAACAAAAAGCATGTTTGTAAAGAGATCTATTTTCCAGTGTTTGGAGAGCTGTAAGATTTGTGAGTTTAATCCAGTTCCGAGGTCAATCAGCTTTCCCAATCCAAGTGTAAACATGAGAAAAGGAAGACCTGCATAGCCATTACCCAGTACTTCAATCATCAGCGGGGTACCCAGAATGACAAAACCCAGAATGCCTGCGGCAAATATCAAAAGATTTAAAGCTGTTTTTTTATATAGTCTCTCCAGCTTTTGCATATCTTTTTGTTTCCAGGCAATAGCAATTTCAGGCGTAGCCGCTGCAATCATGCTTCTTTGCGGAACATCCATTATTGTTATCATATATGTTGCTATGGTGAAAATTGCTGCATCAGCCAGTCCGCCTGCTGACTGTGAAGCAATTATAAGCGTATCATTTGTTTTGGCAATGATATTCAAAAGTGCACTCAAAAAATAGGCTGATCCAAACTTGAACATGATTGGATAAAGTCTTTTGGTAAGTTTACTCAGGGAAAATGTCAGTCTGATGGGTTCAGCTTTATGTAAAATGATTAGTAAAATCAGCACTGGTGGAAAATACAAATAAGCATATACGCCTATAAACTGATCGAAACCTGAGAAAAATCCTGCAATCCAGCCTAATATTGAAAGCAATACGATTCCTCTATAAACCAGTTCCTTCATGAAGTTAGAAGCGATAATTTTTCCCGAGTTCCACGCAAATACTTCCATGAGAATTAAAAGCGAATAAGAAATTGTTATTGGTGCGATCAAACTTACATACTGTACTAAAAGGGGAGAGCGGTATCCGAATTTTCTTATAATCAAAGGTTCAATCCAGGGCGCAGCAAACCACAGGACCAGAAATGAAAGTAAAACAGTAAGAATAACTACCGATATCAGGTCATTCTTTTTTCCGGGCTGATGGGATTTATAATAGGGGTTAAATTTTAATCCAACCGGAACTGCAGCAGCTGTGCATAACGTGGATAATATAAGCGCAATATCAACAAGAATGCGGGTAAGGCCGAATTCCTCTTTTGTAAAATACTTAGGAAAAAGATACAAGACATTAAACGCACCAATGGCAAACCCGATATAAATAAATATGGAAGAATAGATGCTTTGTTTACGAATGGTAGTCATGACAATAAAAAAACCGTCACTAGGGTGACGGTTTCAAAAATAACGAATAGTTATCTAGATATGTGCTTCTATCTTTTTTACAAAGTTGCTTTTAGGTTGAGCACCAACAAGTTTATCAACAACCTGTCCGTTTTTAATGAAAAGTATAGCTGGGATAGATGTAATGCCATAATTCATGGAGAGTTGTGGATTGTGATCAACATTGACTTTACCAACATTAACTTTTCCAGTATACTCTACTGAAAGTTCCTCCACAACAGGGCCAATAGCCCTGCACGGACCACACCACTCTGCCCAAAAGTCGATTACAGAAAGTTTGTCTGAATCAAGCACTTCCGCCTGAAAATTACCGTCGTTAAATTCTTTGGCCATGTATTAGGATTGAATGTTAAAAATTTGATATTG
>JBDLTO010000133.1:0-3944 GCA_039805815.1 Bacteroidota bacterium
TTGAAGGGCGAAATTTTACTGATCCGCGACGATTTTGCTGTTGGTCCACTTACGGATATATATTCTCAGGAGGGAATTTCCTGGCGAAAAGATTGGTGGAGGATGTTGTTGAAAGGCACTGATGCTGAAAATGCAGTTGACGATGGTAAAGTGAATGATGAATTGGTGTTTTCAAGGCTAACGCATGCGTTGGTAAATGATGAATCAGAAGTAGTATGGATCTGGGCTGCTCAAAACAAGCACGATGTTTGTGGCTATTATTGGTTGGTTAGTCAGCTTGCATCTTTTCAGTCGAGGGTTTTTATACTTTACCTGAATAACCTGCCATTTATCAGTGAAAAGGGGAATATTTTTTATCCTGAATGGTTAAGTCAGATCCCCCCCAGGGAATTTCTGAAAGCAAAGAAACTCGCCCGACCGGTAACTATCAGCGAATTTGAAGTTGATGGTGATGAATGGCGGAAAATAACCGAAGCTGGGTGGATGGTTCGAATTCTGGAGGGTGGGAAAAAAATAACAGGGTTCGATGTTTCGTATTATGACGCTGGGCTGGATGAGTTGATAACTGCCGAGTTTCAGAAAGCCTCTAGAATTATCAGTAGTTTTCAATCCAAGAAAAAGCATGAAAGCACAGGCGATGTTTTTTTACTTTGGAGGTTGAAGACACTGGTATATTCAGAAATGTATGATGTCTTGGGTGAAATAAAAAGTGCAAAGGATTTTGAAATCAAAAAGAAAACTTCGGCAGGTCCGGTTGAATAAATAGTGGATTATGGCAAAAGCAAAGTTTATTATTGATCATGATAATGAAAGTGGTGTTTCTGGTCAGTATAAAAACTGGTTCCTGGAATATGCATCATATGTTATCCTTGAAAGGGCTGTTCCTGCTGTCGCTGATGGCTTGAAGCCAGTTCAGCGCAGAATTTTACATTCCATGAAAGAGATGGATGATGGTAGGCTTAACAAAGCTGCGAACATTATTGGACAAACTATGCAGTATCATCCGCATGGAGATGCTAGTATTCAGGATGCATTGGTTAACCTGGGGCAAAAAGATCTGTTGATTGACACCCAAGGAAATTGGGGTGATGTGCGAACAGGTGATGATGCGGCGGCGGCACGTTATATTGAAGCCCGTTTGAGTAAGTTTGCCCTGGATGTAGCATTCAATGGAAAGACCACACAGTGGCAGCTCAGCTATGATGGCCGCAAGAAAGAGCCAGTAAATCTTCCTATGAAGTTCCCCTTGTTGTTGGCTCAGGGTGCAGAAGGCATCGCAGTTGGGCTATCAACTAAAATCCTGCCGCATAACTTTACAGAACTCATTGATGCGTCAATTAAATACCTACGAGGGAAAAATTTTGAATTACTGCCAGATTTTCAAACTGGTGGAATGATTGATGCCTCCAATTACAACGATGGCAAAAGGGGGGGGAGAATCAGGTGTCGCGCACATATTCAGGAACTTGACAAAAAATCTCTGGTTATCAGGGATGTTCCTTATGGCGTTACCACAACACAGTTGATGGAGTCAATTGTTAAGGCAAATGACCAAGGAAAAATTAAGATAAAAAAAGTTACGGATAATACAGCCGCTGAAGTTGAAATCCTGGTTGAGCTTGCAGCAGGAATATCTTCAGATATTACCATTGACGCTCTATATGCGTTCACTGATTGTGAAGTTAGTATTGCACCTAATGCTTGCGTTATTGTAGATCAAAAACCAATATTTCTCTCTGTAAGTGAATTGCTCCGTATTTCTGCAGATTATACAAAAGAATTACTCAAACAGGAATTGCAAATCAGGCTTGGGGAACTCCATGAAAAGTGGCATTTTACTTCATTGGAAAGAATATTTTTTGAAGAAAAAATTTACAAGGAACTTGAAAAAAAGCATGAGGATTGGGAAAAAGTTTTGGAGGCCATAGAAAAAGGGTTTAATCCGTTTAAAAAATTATTTAAAAGACCAGTTACACGGGAAGATGTTATAAAACTTACCGAAAAACCTGTGAGACGCATTTACAAGCTTGACATCGATGAGCTTAACATGCAGATTAAAGGTATCGAGGATGAAATTCAACAGGTATCTGGTAATCTAGAGCACCTGACAGATTATGCCGTTTCCTACTATGAAAATCTTTTGGTAAAGTACGGGAAGGGTAGGGAACGCAAGACTGAAATCAAGCCATTTGATGTTATTCAGGCTAGGGCTGTTGCAATTGCGAATGTGCGCCTTTACATGAACAGGACAGAAGGATTCATTGGAACAAGTCTCAAAAAGGATGAATTTATAGCGGAGTGCTCTGACTTAGATGATGTAATTGTATTCACCCGAAGAGGTATCATGAAAGTGGTTAAGGTGGGGGATAAAGTATATATTGGGAAAGATATCATCTATGCAGCCATATTCATTAAATCTGATGAAAGAACCACCTATAATCTTATTTATACCGATGCAGCCTCAGGTATTGCATTTGCCAAGCGTTTTAATGTTACCGGTATTACGAGAGATAAAGAGTATGACCTGACCAAGGGTTCAGATAAATCCAAAATAAATTATTTTTCTGCCAATCCGAATGGAGAAGCAGAATCCGTGAATATTATACTCAGTCCAAATAGTAGTGCACGTATCAAACAGCTTGAATTTTATTTTGAAACACTGGATATAAAAGGACGTTCTTCCATCGGTAATCAAGTGACAAAGTATCCTATCAAAAGTGTCAAATTGAAGGAAGCAGGCAGGTCAACATTGGGTGGAAGGGATATCTGGTTTGACAATACTTTCGGCAGGTTGAATACTGAACAAAAGGGCGTTTATTTGGGTAGTTTTCTTGCTGAAGAAAACCTGTTGGTAGTTTTCAGACAGGGTTATTATGAAATCTGTAGCACAGAAACTACACAGCGTTTTGATACGGATCAATTGCTTTACATTGAAAAATTTGATCCAAAAAAAATAATCACAGCAATATACCTTGATAACGAAAAATTGCAGTTTAACGCCAAGCGATTTAAAATTGAGACTACAACCGTTAATAACAAATTCCAGTTTATTAGGGAGTATGATGGAAATCATGTGGTGATTGTAACCACTGATCCGGACCCAATTGCTGTTATCAAATCTGGTAAAGGGGCCCTTTTAAAGGAAACCAGAATCAAAGTAGCAGATCTTGTGGAAGTGATGGGTTGGAGAGCAATTGGAAGTAAGTTTACAGATTTCAACAAATCAACCAGTATTTCCTGGAACATTGATGAGTCTCCGGCCACCCAAGCTGCTTTGTTTTGATTTTGAGATTGAACATGTGGTAATAATTCCTTCATATACAGGGAAACCGTATATTTGTATTTCAACATTCGTTAATTTTTCATGCCGAAAAATCGTGAAGAAGATTTAAATGCCCATTTGTCAGGTGCAATGTCTGAACAGGAATCAGGTTCAACAAGCTGGTTTAAAAGAGGCAAAAAAGGTATCCAAACTTCTACTGCCGAAAAAAAAGAGGCACCTGATGGATTATGGACGCTATGTCCTAATTGCAAATATACCTGCACCAACACGGAGCTCCGTCAGAACCTATCTGTTTGTCCGCAATGTCAGCACCATCACCGAATTGGAAGTGCAGAATATTTTGATTTCTTATTTGACAACCAGGAATTTGTTGAACTTTTTGCAGATGTCAGGTCTGTGGACTTTTTAGGGTTTAATGATTTGAAATCCTACAAAAAGAGGTTGGACGAAGCTTATTCCAAGACAGGTTTGAATGATTCAATCTCAACAGCACAGGGTAAGGTTGAAGGTCGGGACCTGGTTATCTGTTGCATGGATTTCAATTTTATCGGAGGTTCTCTTGGAAGTGTGATGGGGGAGAAAATTGCAAGGGCGGCAGATCATTGTCTTCAGAATAGGATTCCGTTGATGATTATCAGCAAGAGTGGGGGAGCCAGAATGA
>JBDLTO010000134.1:0-2613 GCA_039805815.1 Bacteroidota bacterium
CGCCACCATTCCCGGGTGAAAAATCAGTTTTTTTGAAAAATTCAAATGGGAAATTTACAACTACCATTTTCCAGGAAATGGGATTTCATCATTCAGTTTGTTCAGGTGATATTGATAACGACGGAGATTTGGATTTGTTTTTTACTGATCCAAAGCGAAGCAGATTTTATACGAACAATGGTTCTGGTGTATTTACATTTGATAACACCATACTTGCTTCCGATATTACCTATGTCAATTTTTTTACTTCAGAACTGTATGATCTCAATGCAGATGGGTATTTGGATTTGATAGCTACAGGTCATGAGCATGAAGGTGCGGTGTCTACTGTTTTCTGGGGCAGTTATACGGGTAAGTTTAGCAGGGAAAAATCCACCGCTTTGCCAAAAGTAAATGGCTGGGGAGTAGCGATTGATATCAATATATTGGATGTTAATAAGGATGGCAAGCAGGATATCATCTTGAATAGGCAGGGAGATGGAACAGGCAGTCAGCGCTTGTTTTATGGATGTTATATCCAGATTTTAATGCAGGAAGCTGGTAATAAGTTTGTTGATAAAACAGCCACACTGATCAATGGCAATCCGCAGTTATCGCATCCCGGAATTGAATGGTTTTGGGTTGATTGGATTCGTCCCTTTGATACTGATGGAGATGGTGACTTTGATTTGGTAGCAGATGATCGGTTCAATAACCTGCAATGGCGGAATGACAATGGGGTGTTTGTGAAGTATTGAGTGAGCTGATGGAGTTTTTAGGTTTTGTAGTGGCTCAAAAAATATTACAATGATTATTTATTATAGTTGTCCAATTTGTAAATCAGAGGATCTTCAAGGATATTCGATTGATGTGAAAAGAAAAGGACCGCATGTGTCCAGGGTAAAGTGTAATACATGTAAGATGGTTTTTGCAAATCCAATGGCTAATAAAAATCAACTCATTAATTTTTACAGTAATTATTATGACAAGGGCAACCTCCAATTACTGGGTTATAAGGAGCAGATACGCAAGAAAATAGCATTAAAAAGAAATTCCAACAAAAGAGATTTCTCAACTGAGATGTCATTCTTGACTAAGTATATAAAGGGAGGTAATATTTTGGATATAGGAGCAGGGCTTGGTAATTCGTTACTTTTTGCTGATTTTCCTGAATATAAACTGTATGCAACTGAGTATGACAAGGATGCAATTGATTTTATGCAAACGCACTTTGATGAGCCAGTAAATGCATTTAATGGTGATATATTCGAGGCCAATTATCCCGATGATTATTTTGATTTGGTAATTTTCAATCATGTACTTGAACATGTTCTGGATCCAGATAAATATTTGAATGAAATCAACAGGGTACTAAAAAAAGGAGGAGTTCTTTATATCGGCACTCCCGATATTGAGGCACCTTTATATAAGATTTACCGATGCGTAATTTTTTTCACAAATAAAATCCCTGACATTATTGACGGAATTGAACATACCTATTTATTTTCCAAGGCTACATTGAAAAAACGTGTATTGCGACATTACTTTAATGTTGTTTCCCATAAAAGAGTAACACTATATGGTAATTTAGGTGAAATATTAGCTTCACAGCTACCGCTGAGAAAGAAGCTCGCTCGGATTGCCCAAACATTCTTTCCTGTTAATCAAGAGTTGATATGTGTTAAATAGTTTCTTGATTTATCAGGTTAATATCTTGAATGTTTATTTGATGTTTTCTGACTCGATATAACTGATCTGAAAGTTAGATTCAGAAATAGTATATACATTTCTAATTTAAAACATACGTATAAACTGAGCTTTCTCACCTCCTCAGCCAAAATCCAGCTCGGTTTTTTGGCGAGGTGGGTGTGGTTGCAGAACAGATTATATTCCTTGAACAAAGCAGCATGATTGAATATATACGCGTTGTTTGCCGTTTATTTTGGGATGCTATTCAAATAGAGCTCTGGTGTCTTGACAGACAATTTGTTTGATTTGTAATCTTTGAAATATCTGGTCACAATGATCTTGATTCCCATTTCATTTTCTGCTGTAAAGTTTTGTAAAGCGTTCTGAAAGCTCTTTTTTGTAGTCGAAGTTTTCCGGAGCCTTGAATGACCCTTTCAATAGTTTGACTATGGGAGAAAGGCTGCTGTTGTTTTTACTGACATGAGCCTTCGTATTTATTTTAATTTCATTTTCTACTATTGTCGATATGTGTTTTTTGTTCATGGTTTATTGAATTTACCATATTAAAATGTACTCATTTTTAAAATGCACCTCTTTGTGTAATTTAATGCATATGTATAAAATGGGTTGTGCTCACCTCTTTTCCCCTAAAATCCAACTGGGTTTTTTGGCGAGGTGGGTGAGTCCGTAAGTGCGGATGCATTTTTTGATGAGGGCAGTGGCTTCTTCGATGCTGTCGGTGACGAGGAACAGTTCCAGGTCTTCTTCGGATATGGTTTTCATGACCCGCATCTTTTCAATGTGTTCGATCATCTCCTTGTGGTAATCTTTGCAGAAGATGATTACGGGGAAGGCCATGATCTTGCCGGTTTGGATCAGTGTCATCGCTTCAAACAGTTCATCCAATGTGCCGAAGCCGCCGGGCATGATGACGAAGGCATAGGA
>JBDLTO010000135.1:0-4057 GCA_039805815.1 Bacteroidota bacterium
CTGTTGCCTTTGTAACTTATTTTCCAAATTTTCCCTTTCTGCGAATCGGATACAAAAAGCGAACCGTCCGGACCAACTGCCAATCCCATCGGCCTGTGCGCGGCATCGGCTGTATTGACGATGGTGTCTAAACCGGCAAAACCGTCAGCAAAAACCTCCATTGGTTGGAATTTACCGTTCTTGAAAGGCAGAAATGCAATGAAATAACCGGCCTGCGGATACGGTGCCCGGATAGTTGAACCATGAAGCGCAACAAATGCTCCATGCCTGTAACGTTCCGGGAACTGATTGCCCCTGTAAAAAACAAGGTCATTGGGGGCAAAATGACCCGGAAATCCAAAAACGGGCTTTACAATTGTGGTGTCTGTACAAACTTTTTTACCATCACCCCCGTATTCCGGATTGAGCATAATCTTACCCTTTTGCTGATCGTAATAGTAATATGGCCAGCCAACGTCAGCGCCTACAGGTAGTTTATAAAACCCTTCTGCCGGGAGCATGGCATTGTCCCAATCGCTGTAAAAATTAGGCCAGGAAGCATTGAGGTTATCCCTGCCATGTGCTACAGCGTAGAGTGTATTGTCTCGCGTGTTCCATTCCATCCCCACAATGCTGCGCAATCCGGTTGCTACCCGCACACCATCTTTGGTGCGAAACTGATTCAGCTTATCAGCCTTAAATTTCCAGATGCCCGCATTGGAATCCAAGAGCGGACAAGGCTTCAAGCCAGGAGAACCAGGCACCCTGTTTTGCTCCTGACAGGCATCTGATGGTCCGCCAAAAGGAACATAAATATTACCATCCTTATCAAAAGCAATGGGTTTGCCATCGTGTTCACGCGGACCATCCACATCGCGCACTATGACTTCAGGTTCTGCGGAAGGAACCAGTTCGCCGGATTCTAGTAGGTAACGATAAACAAATGTTTCCGCACTGGTATACAGATATCCGTTATGAATGCGCATTTCAGTGGAGTACGGACCTTCATTTTTAAATGTTCCAAAATTTCGGATTATGTCTGCCCTTCCATCTCCATTGGTATCCCGCAGGGCCCAATTCATCCCTCCTGGTACCTCCCTGCGACCCTTCACATAAATATCGCCGTTGTTATTCACAGCCAGGTGTCTTGCACTTCCAGGAAGGCTATCGACCACCACAACAGACTCAAAACCTTCAGGCAGGTAGAGTCTGACCTGGGAAGCAGATTGGTGCAACGAAATCCGATTTGCCAACTCCGAGGGTATAAAAAAACTGGAAAAAAGTGAGAGAAGAACCAGCAGCAACTTCATATTTATACTTTATCAGGTGAACGCTTATGCCAGTAAGAAGCCAACATCGAACCCGTAATGTTCATCACCGGTCCGAATACCCCAGCTGCCAATCCGATTGTTGCAATCTTCCCCATGGTCTTGGCAATACCTGAGGCCAATCCTGCATTCTGCAAACCTACTTCAATAGCCACGGTTCTAGCATCAGATTCTGACATCTTAAAAGCCCTTGCAGACCAGTATCCTAACAAATATCCA
Organism: Bacteroidota bacterium; assembly: GCA_039805815.1. Lineage (GTDB taxonomy): Bacteria > Bacteroidota > Bacteroidia > Chitinophagales > Chitinophagaceae > Pollutibacter. Next base: position 1,527 of record JBDLTO010000135.1, read on the forward strand.
AAACCATTGTGAAGCAGTACAATGATGATCAGTAAGGGGCCTATGGACAGAAGACTGTCCCTTCCGGCTGCTGTGATAACCACAATAATCAGTGCGATACCCAGCATAGAAACTTGCGGCATCAATTTATGCAACAAACTAGCTTTGCTACCCATCAATTTATTGAAAAGCAATCCGACTATGATGGGAAGGATGATCATTTTTGAAATATCCCACATCATGTTCACCACGTTGATCTCAATGTAGGCTCCTGCCAATAGTTTCATAAGCAATGGCGTAACAAAAGGCGCCAACAAGGTTGTACAGGAAGTGATGGTGATGGATAGGGCCAGGTTGGCTTTCGCCAGGTAGGCCATAACGTTTGAGGCTAATCCACTGGGCGAACATCCCACCAACACTATTCCCGCAGCTATTTCCGGTGGGAGCCCGCTGAAGTACGCCAGGGTGAAACCCAGGAATGGCATGATGGTAAATTGACTCAGAATGCCGATGATTACTCCCTTTGGACTTTTTACGATGGTTATGAAATCGTCGGTCGACATGGATGTACCCATACCAAACATAATGATTTGCAGGAGCGGAATGATCAATCCTGATAGCTTGAAATCACCCCATACTAAAAAATATTGCGGGTAATAGAGCGATGTTGATACCGCTGCAAAAATCAGTATGGTAAAAGAATACCCTTTCAGTTGTTCATACCCTTGAAAAGCCAGTGCCAGCAACAGAAAAAAGGCAATGACAAAGGGACCAGCTACGGAATGATTTCCTGAAATGGATAGGAATACGGCAGCCAAACAAGCACAAAAGGCGGCTATCCCGGAGAGAGAAGGAATGGTAAGTTTTTTCACACTACAAGCTTTAATTCCTTAAATATAAGGAAATCAACTAAATTTGCGACCCGGCCTCGTAGTACAATGGATAGTATAAGAGTCTCCGAAGCTCCAGATCCCGGTTCGATTCCAGGCGAGGCCACTACAAATTTTCAGGTTATCTGCAATCATGCCCTCAACGCAAGCATGAATCTGCAAATTTCCACCCTTTCAAATCCGATATTCATTTTCCCGCCCTCATTTTGCACTTTTTTTTCTGATCATTACCAATTGTTTTTTATATTCAGTAAGGATAATCCGTATGGAGATTCAAACCAAGTTCCCAGACTTGCTGCAAGCATGATAGCCCACATCTCAATTTCAGTGATTTGAAAAATCAATTTGAACAAACCATCGGATTCTGGAAAAGTCTGTCGCTTGTCATGGGTAACATGATTGGGTCTGGCATCTTTTTGCTGCCTGCATCTCTGGCTGCATATGGCGCAAACGGCATTGCAGGTTGGGTTTTTTCCTTTCTGGGGGCCATACTGCTTGCCATTCTGCTTGGTAGGTTATCCATATTTTATCCGGATGCAGCCGGTGGTCCCTATGCCTATACCCTGCAGACATGGGGCCGCTTTCCAGCATTTATTGTAGCTTGGAGTTACTGGACCTCCATTTGGTTTGCCAATGCCGCCATCGTTGTGGCATTATTAGGTTACTTGTCTATCTTTTTCCCGCTGTTGGGCAAAAGTGTACCTGCTGTTGTTGCAGCCGGATGGTTTTTTCTCTGGTCATTCACCTGGCTAAACACAAGGGGCATTCAGCTGGTTGGGAAGATTCAACTGTTGATGACAGTTCTCAAAACTGCACCACTTTTATTGGTGGGTATTGTTGGATTGTTTTACATCAACTATAACGAGATTAATCTGGCATTAATGTGGGATTTTGATGCGCTCACGGCATCAGTCACGCTCACCTTTTTCGCCTTCCTGGGTCTCGAAAGTGCAACCATCACCGGTGATAAAATCAGCAACAGCCAAACAATGGTTAAGAAGGCAACTATATATGGAACCATCATCACTTCTGTTATTTACCTGCTCAGCTCATTTGCCGTGATGGCTCTGCTCGGACAGGATAAATTGGCCAACTCTGCAACACCATTTGCCGATGCTTCAGCCATTTTCTTAGGACCAAGTGCAAGGTTCTTCATTGCCGCGGCAGCAGTGCTGGCAACAGCAGGGGCACTCAACGGGTGGACATTGCTTCAGGGACATATTCCCATGGCAGCAGCAAAAGACGGACTCTTTCCGCAGATTTTTAAAAAAGTTAACCAACACGGAGCGCCAACCTTGGGTATCATCACCACTACTGCCATTACCTCCCTTCTCTTACTTTTCAATTACATTAAAGACCTCGTATCTGTTTTTACGCTAGCGATATCACTTTCTACACTGGCTGTCATGATTCCATATATTTTTTCCATTGGCGCCTACCTTTTTCACATCCGCCAAAAACAAATCAGGCAAAAAACGGCAATACCCCTTGCTGCTGCTTGTGCTATTTTTTTAATTTGGGTTATGAAGGGATATGGCTGGGAAACCATCCTCTTAGGCATTGTATTCATCTTAAGCGGAATACCATTTTACCTTTTCACGAATAAACATAAATAATTATTATGAATTTTAATTTTTTCATAAATAAAGATATAAGCAAAGC
>JBDLTO010000136.1:0-2772 GCA_039805815.1 Bacteroidota bacterium
AAAACTGAAGCAGCAAACATGAAAAAATCAGCATTGAATTATGCACAAAAATGGATGGAAATGGCAGATGATGGAGATCATTTTGCATTGACATTTGGTAACAAAGGGACATGGAGCCAGAAATACAATCTGGTGTGGGACAAGCTGCTCAACCTCAACCTGTTTCCGCGGGTAGTATATGACAAGGAAGTAAACTATTATTTAAAAAAACAAAACAGCTTTGGCTTACCACTAGACAGCAGACGAACCTATACCAAAAGCGACTGGGTTATCTGGAGTGCCACCCTCGCAGATAAAGAAGCTGATTTCAAAGAACTGATCAAACCCATTCACCACTTTATGAACAACTCAACTTCAAAGGTCCCGCTTAGCGACTGGCATGAAACCACAGACGGCAAACAGGTAGGATTCCAAGCCAGAAGTGTTGTAGGTGGCTATTTCATTAAAATGCTTGAACAATACTGGAAAAACAACTAACATGACAACAACTACTACACCTACAGCACCTTTGCAAAGGCTGACTTCTCTGGATTTCATGCGTGGCCTGATTATGGTCCTACTGGCACTTGAGGCAGCCGGACTGTATGATTCACTCTATGATGCTTCAAAAGGCTTAGCTGCCGAGCATATCATGGAACAATTTCACCATCACCCCTGGAATGGTCTTCGTTTCTGGGACCTGATACAACCAGCTTTCATGTTCATGGCGGGCACTGCCATGGCTTATTCCATTGCCGGCATGAAATTACGGGGGGTATCCCAAACAGATAGGACAATAAAAATACTGAAGCGCTGCGGCTGGCTTTTCTTCTGGGGTGTTTTGAATTATGCAGTCAGAAAAAAAGGGTTATCGTTTGAACTTTGGAATGTGCTGACACAACTCTCTTTCACAATACTTGTAGCCTACTTGATTTTTGAATGGGGATCCATTCAACAAATTCTCTTCTGTGCCGGAATCCTATTTCTAACAGAATTCTTATACCGCTATACAGGAGTACCTGGTTTCGACCAGCCATTTACAGACCAACAAAATTTTGGAAACTACGTTGACTCGCTCCTGATGAACAAAATAAATAAAGGAGGATGGGTAGCCATCAACTGCCTTCCTACAGCCGTCCATACCATTGCAGGTGCACTGGTTGGAAAAATGCTGATGGATCCATCTCAAAACAAAATAAAAATTCTTGGATATTGGGGCCTGGGTAGTCTGTTGCTGGGATATGGTTTGGATTGGTTAAGCATCACACCAATCATTAAAAAAATTGCCACAACATCATTTACCATAAGTTCACTTGGCTGGTGCTTGCTGTTAATGGCAACATGCTACTACCTGATTGATATAAAGGGAAGAAAAAACAACCTTTCTTTTTTCCTGGTCATTGGGATGAACTCTATTTTCATTTACCTTTTTTTTGAAATTGTTGGAGCACGCTGGTTCAATGGTTATATCAATGCCATTGTAAACGGAATTTTTTCAGGCATAATGCCAGAACTGATTGTAAGTATTCTGGGTAGTCTATCCATATTCTTATTGGAATGGGGACTATGCCTTTTTCTTTTCCGTAAAAATATCTTTTTCAGGCTTTAAACAATGCAGAGAAGCGTTCAGTAAGCTGCTGAACGTTTCTTTTTAAAGCTTTTCTCTCTTGATCCTTTAAACGAATGAATGCATTGTCATTCAACTTCCCAACTACTGCCTCCTGCTCTGCATCATTATCGTATACCATTTTCCGGAATGGATTGGTCATGTCTTTTTTCCTTGACTGGACAATTCCTTTGTAAACTTTTTCATTGATTGACACGAACTCTTGAAGGAAACCAATCATTCGGTCTGACAAGACATCTTTTTTCTTCAGGTTTTCTACCTCAATTAAACTGGCAATGGCATGGAACAATACAAAGTCATCAAAATCATTTGCAGCTTGTGCATACTGCTGGTGAAGACTATCCCAGCTTGAGATCTTACCCTTTCTTATTTTTTGAAGCAGATCTTGAAAACGGGTAGCAGGTATAAGTTGACCACCCAGGTTTACCCATTCATCACGCTTGGATTTTGACAACCAACCATTGATTGTCTCCAACGTAAGTGCATCATGCTCATCAGACAACCTGTTAACGAGATGGCCCATGGCATAATACCTGACCATTTCTTTATAAGCTTCATATGCTTTCCGAACTTTTAAAATCACCACCTTGCGCTTACTGTTTTCAAATCCATCAGCAAGCACTTCAAGTCCATCAACCATTGAATCTCCAGAACCCAGCAATTCCTCCCCTTTCTGAATACATTTTTCATCAGCTGGAATGGATTTACCTGCTTGCCTGAAATAAGCTTTCCCAGTGAACAATCTCAGGTAATGAAGGGCATCGAAAATTTCATTCACACTATCAGGAGCCAAGCTATTGTATTCAAGTGAAAGTTCTTTTACTTTCCTTGCATCACGATCTTTGTATTTCCACTCGTTACGCTGCAATGCATAATAATTATACTGAAACCAGTATGCCGGCAATATCCGCAATTCATTTGAAGTAGGGTCATTGATTACCAATGAAAAGGGAACCGGAATGTTCAATTCAAATGGAAAATCACCCTTTGCCAGCAATGTAAATGATGCAAACCTGGAGTTGTGTTTCAGACTCACACACAACCCGGGCCAAAATCCCCTGCCGGCAATCAGTTCACCATCGGCACCTCTGGAATTATGATTTGAACCAATAGTTGCCCCGGCAGCCACATTTGTTTGCCCCATCAGCAGAGAGGCACACAAAAAA
>JBDLTO010000137.1:0-4509 GCA_039805815.1 Bacteroidota bacterium
CTGGCAAAATTGAATAATGGGGCATACTGATCAACTGTTTTAAAGTCCTTGAAATACGTATAGTTTGACTGCAGAAAATATTCGAAGCTCAATTTAGCCTTCAATGCCGAAATATACAAGGACCCGGATAATGCTGTTACATTCTCATTGTTGAACTGCTTTGTTTTTTCAACGGGGAACCCTGTTTTGTATACCTGTAAATAAGATGGAGACCTGTTTATATTCTGGAAACCAATTTCCAGGGTACCAATCCTCCTTCCAAGTGAACGCTGCAACCTGGCCTGTGCAGCATAGTTACCTATATCCCGACCAGCCGAATAAAACTCACCATACAGGAGCATATCCCACTTCTTGTTACGTGAAGTATTCCTGTATTCTCCATGTACCATGATATTGAGAAACTGGTCCCTTATTGTGTCGGAAACTGAACTGAAATTCATCAATGTAGCTCCTGCCTTGAAAAACTGAAGTAGGTTTTTAGAATCAGGAAATTGAATAACTGAAAAATCGTTTCGCACAACATTCCACTGATTTCTGTAATCCAGTGTATCCGGTACTGCAGCAAAATCATAATTGTCTTTGTAAAAATCAGTTGCCCCGGCAGCCTGAACATCAAGAAATCTGTACAAGTAACTCGATACATGTACCGAATGTTCAAAGCTTAACTTAGGAAGAAAAAACCTGATTACAGAGGAGTCTGTCTTTATAGAATCTTTTTTACCAAAATCATACCGCTGCCTGAATAAAGCATGTTTATCCACATACCGGTTGCCTGTGCCCAATTTAACATTGAAAAAATTTCTGGATGACAGACTTGTAGAGGCAAGCTGTGTGGGGATGTTAAACCTGTCGTTATACGCAGGATTCTCATTTACGAGCAAATCCGGATCAACAATTCCACCATTTTCTGAAGATTGCAATGCATTGTTGATGAGTATTACATAAGCGTGATAACGTTGATTCTCTGATGTAAAATCTGAATTAAATCGGATATTGTTGTGGTTGGTATTCTGAGAATTGAATGTACCTGGCGCATTGTACAAGCGGTAATGAAAGACAAAATTCCAGTTAGGCCTTATATTCTGTGTATGCAAAACGCTGATATGCTGTTCAACCTGACTGCCCACAAGGTAACCAAGTTCCGTATATGGCTTTGTTGTATTCATAAATCGCGTGTCTGCGATTGTGAAAGCAAATGGATCAAGCGCATGGAAACCTGCATCCCAACCTGGCTTGCGCAGCGGGGAATAAAGAAGTGACCTGGTAGCATTACCATAATGTCCAATCTGAATCATTTCTGGTTTAACCGGCATTCGCCTGAAATAGTCACTTATTGAAGAGTCAAAACCACTGTAGCGAGCAGTATCTAGGTAGCGAAACCGGACATTCACAGAATCATCTGCAAATTTTCTTTTTTCAAAACTAAGCGAATCACTCCCACCACCAGACCTGCCTCCTCCTCCACCAGAGAAACGGGAGCCCATTCCCTGAACGCTTTTCATCATTCCCCGCTGAGCATGTGCCGCTGTAAAAAACCCACAACACAACAATAAAAAAACGACTTTGCGTAAATTAATGAGGTGCATCACAATTTTTCAATAAGGTTTTTGAAGACTGCTGTCAATTTGGGAGCAGCAGCATTGGCAGCATCCAGCACTTCCTGGTGGGTAATAATATTCTCCTCATCCCTGATACCCAGATCTGTTATAACACTGATAGCAAACACTTTCATACCACAGTGTACTGCCGCAATCACTTCCTGAACCGTACTCATCCCTACAGCGTCAGCGCCGAGGTTGTATATCAGTTTATACTCCGCCCTTGTTTCAAATGTGGGTCCTGTTACGCCATAATAAACACCCTGCTTCAGTTCAATCCCTAGTTCAGCAGCAATTGCCTTACCCAATCTGATATGGTCGGTTGCATAAGGCTCACTCATATCAGGAAAGCGCGGACCCAGATCGTCCAGGTTTTTACCCAAAAGGGGATTGACAATGCCAAAACTGATATGATCCCGGATGACCATCAGATCTCCAACTTTAAAAGATGGATTAACTCCGCCTGCGGCATTAGATAACAATAAATCTTTCACCCCCAAAAGCCTAAGTACCCTGATGGGGAAAACAACTTCAACTGGCGAGTAACCTTCGTAATAATGAAACCTGCCGGCCATCACAATAACGTTTTTGGTACCCATTTTCCCCAATATCAGTTTACCGTCATGTCCCTCAACTGTTGAAACGGGGAAATTGGGTATATCACCGTAGGGTATCACCTTATCAACAACAACATGGTCTGTGAATCCACCCAGTCCACTCCCCAAAACAACACCAATCTCAAACGGCAGTGCACAAATACTCCTGATGTATGCACAAGCTTCGCGGATTCTGCTCAATTCATCCATCTTAAAAATTTGCCCAAAGATACATTCTTTCCCAATCAGGGAAATGATGTTCTAATATTCAGAATAGGGCTTGGCCTTGAGAAACAAGGTTACATTCTTACTTACCGTTTTTTCATACTCTTTTTTAGCAGACAGGGTTTTCCATTGTGGATCATCTCTGAATGCGAGCCAATGCGCATCACGGTCTTTCATACTCTCGAAACTTGTCATATACATCAGGTTTGGAGTTGTTGGTCCGCTGATCACCTCTGCATAAAAAACAGGATTGAAATTCAATCTTGAAAAAATATCAATTTCTCCGCCTTCGTTAAACATCTCAACCTTTTTCCAGTATTTAGTTTCAGAAGCACTTTCATAACTCCGCAACTCATACACTTTATCCTCAACGCTACCAGAAAGTTTGATCTGGAGTAAAGCAGGTGCGAGCCTGAATCCTTCCATGATGTAATTGACAATTCTGTCGAAAGCCGGTGCTTCACTGGTTGCATTTAAATATGACTGTCCTTTATCCAAAACCAATTTATCGGAAAACATCGCCTTATTAATGACGGGAATCTCATTCAGGCTCTTATATGGAACCAGCACATAGAGCTTTTTCACTTTTGATGTATCATTGGCGCGGCCTGTAAAAACCCCGATATTGTTTATCCCTTTGCTATGCAGGTACGGAATGTATGCGGCAGACAGAAATTCGTCTATCACCGCTTCCTGTGCTGCTGTTTTGTACTCGTACACTTTCAACTCAAAGAAGTTCTTTCCCTTAATTTTTTTGGATTGTGCCTGTGCCATTGTTGCGAAGGATACCAGGACAAGAAATAATAAATTTTTCATATCATTTTTAGTTATATCAAATGTATTCAATTTTTACCTTTGTTTAGATGCCTTTAAAAGATTATTACCTGTTGCTAAATGTAAAACCCGGAGCTGACATAATTTCCATAAAGAGAGCATTCCGAAAGCTAGCCCATACTTATCACCCCGACAAAACTGGTCTAAATAATCTCAACCACGACTATTACACAGAACTACAGGAGGCATATAGCACTTTAACTGATCCTGACAAAAGAGAAGCATATCATTACCAGCGATGGCTGGAAAAAGCAACTGGGAACCAATTGGATGACGCTTTGTCTGCTGTTGATATCCTGAAATTATTCCTTCAGGTAGAAAAAAACATTTCAAAATCCAATCAATTTAATATTGATACCTTCCGCATGGGGCGGCAACTCATATCTCTTTTTTCCACCGCAAGACTTCGTATCATATCAGGTGAACAGGACCCACAGCTTGTAAGTTCAGTCAACAAAATCGCCCTTTCACTTGCGGCAATGATCAATGTATCTGACATAAACTTACTGGCAGACCATCTGGAAAAATGTTTGCCAGACTGGAACAAATATGAAAAAGACTGGGAAGATCTTATCAGAAAAAAGAAATATAAAAACAAAATCAACAGTCTAAGGGTGCCTGTTTCACTTGCTATCGCCTTATTGCTATGTATTTTATTTTACATTTTACTGCAATAAACACCCCTAATTTTTAACCTTGCTGCTTTTCATTAACTTCGCAGCATGCATTATGTTACTGTTGAGAACCTGGGTAAGTCGTATGGCATTAAACCTCTTTTTTCCAATTTAACCTTTCATATCAATGAAGGTGAGAAAATTGCTTTAATTGCCCGAAATGGTTCTGGCAAATCAACCATGTTGAAAATTCTTTCGGGGAAAGAGACTGCAGACGAAGGAAAAGTTTGGATCAACAAAGATGTAAATACCGTTTTGTTTGAGCAGGATCCTTTATTCAGTGAGCGCTCAAGTATATTGGACAATATATTCGCACACAATCACCCCGTGATCAATGCCATCAAGAAGTACGAAGCCGCTGAAGACTCTAATAATGCAGAAAAAATCGCAGAGGCCTTGTCTGAGATGGACGACTACAATGCCTGGGATTTTGATTCCAAGGTTAAACAGATCCTGAGTAAACTGAACATTCATAACCTCGATCAGCTGGTGGGCAGCCTCAGCGGTGGACAGAAAAAAAGGGTGGCACTGGCCAGAACCCTTATTGACATTGGCTTCAACAACAACCACTGTCTCTTGATC
>JBDLTO010000138.1:0-2638 GCA_039805815.1 Bacteroidota bacterium
AATGCTTTTGCAGCAGTTTTATATCAGCGCGGAATGATTCCTTTGCATGCATCAGGAGTTATTGTGGATGGCGGTATTGCAATGTTTCTGGGATCTTCAGGTGCGGGCAAATCAACTTTGCTGCTGTATTTACAATCAAAAGGGATACCGATTTTCTCTGATGATGTTTGTGTGCCTACATTAGATGACGCCAATAGGGAGGTTCAGGTACATGCTTCATATCCGATGATAAAATGTTGGTTATCTGCGATGGAATTACTCCAAATTGGGTTTGAAAAAAAACACAGGCTTCAGGATGGGATGGATAAGTTTGGTGTTTTCTTTCATAGGGATTTTGATTCGCGTGCATTACCTCCAAAATATTTGTTTTTTTTAGAAAAATCAGAGAATGATGATGATGTCAGCATGCAGCCCATAACTGGTGTCGAGGTTTTTTCACGATTAGTGGCACAGGCGTACCGAGGGCAGCATTTTCGTAAAGGAGTGCACAAGCAGATTTTATTTGATGTTTTTACAAAACTTTCCGTTCAGTCTGCTGCATTTGTAATCAGGAGACCTAATGGTATTGATTCCATCGATGCTGTTGGTAAAAAAGTTATTCAGCAAATTGTGATGTAATTTAGTGTATTATGTGTCGATATATCCAAAGCAAGGAGGTAGTACAGTCCAAAATTGATAACGAGGTTGTGATGATGGATATTGAATCAGGTTTTTATTTTGGTTTGAATTCCGTTGCGTCAGTAATCTGGGAATTGTTGAAATCGGAAAAAACAGTAAATGAATTGGTAGATTATTTGATAACTGAATATGAGGTTAATTATGAACAATGTCTGGCAGAAACGAATGCCCTGATCAAAAAAATGATTGAACTTAAAGTTATTCATTGCCTGGAAGACAAATGATTAAAATATATCCATTGATATTATTCCTTGAAGCTTGGGTTTTATTGCATTGGTCCAGGTTTAGGGTTCTATTTACCCCATTTCAACAAATAGCAGGTCAGCTTGGAGATGCTCAGTTTGAAACGCCGAAGGTTGAGATCACAACGGAGAGCCTTCCGCAATTAAGAACTGCTATGCGCAGGGCTGTGAAATATGCTCTCCATAACAGCAATTGTTTTGATCAGGCCCTAACCGGCATGGTGTTATGCCGCCGCAGGATGATTCCTGCAACTATCTATTTTGGGTTGTCAAAGGATGGTGGCCGGCTTAAAGCCCATGCCTGGTTGCGGTGTGGGCATATTTTTTTAACCGGTTCCGGTATGAAAAAGAAGTATACTGCCGTAGCGTGGTTTGGTAAATCCTATAAACCTGAGAACGGAGTATGAATATTTTTGGCGGTTATTTTCAGGTTGATAGTTCTGGAAGTGGAGATCAAATACAACAGGATATAGGTGTGTTTTTTGAGTCAAATTGTGTCAATGTCCAAAAATACATATCCGGTCATTTTGGTTGTTGGGCTGCTGAAACGAGGAACTTGGTCGACCAACAGAAGCCTCCTGCCATTCAAGTTAGTAGCTGTAAGCGGTTTGTACTTGCAGGGTATTTCAGACTTGATTACCGCGATGAACTTGGGGATAAACTTGGCGTCAGGCATCAGGCTTTGATGGAAACGCAGGATTGTGTTCTGGTCATGCTTGCCTTTGAAAAGTGGGGTATTGACTTTCCGGAACAGCTTGAAGGGGACTGGTCATTTGTGCTGTTTGATGAATTGAAAAAGGAAATATTTCTTTTTAGAGATCCTATTGGGGCCAGTGCTATTTTCTATTGCCAGCATGAAGGATATTTTTATTTTTCTATCGATCCGAGGTTGTTTAATCATTTGAATTTTGAAAAGACCATCGACCCTGAGCAGTTTTTTAAGTTGGGATTGAAATCCGGTAAATTGGATGATGGTAAAACTGTGATTCAAGGGCTGTATGCGCTGAAAAGGGGAGAAGTAGCTAGGGTTGGACGCACAATTACCATTTTGAAACAATATCCACTCGTTTCAGAAATGCGAGATTTGAATTTTAGGTATGACGCTGATTACATTGCATTGTTTAAATCTACCTACGCGGCAGCTGTAAGAACCAGGCTTGGCAATGATGATCCTGGACTTTTTCTCAGTGCAGGTTTGGATTCTTCTATGTTGTGTTATTTTGCCTCAAGGGAGTTATTGACGCTTAGACGAAAACTAAAAACGTTTACTTCTTTTCCCAAGTTCATCCATTTATTCCCCCCCGAGAAACAGGAACGTATCAGGGAGGATGTACCAGCAAGGCGGTTTATTTCCCAGTTCCATAACATTGATGCCAGATTCCTGGATTTTCAGGATTCAGATATCGCAAATGGCTTTGTTGATAATGAGCCGTTTCAGTTGGTCAGGTGCCTGATAAAGCCAAATACTTTTTGGATGGAGGGTATATTTTCAGCAGCAAAAGTCGAAGGTGTCCAGACGATGATGGTTGCCAAAATGAGCAATTATACCGTTTCTTGGGATGCTCCGATGCTCGGATTGTATTATCTCTCTGGACTTCAATTCAGGAGGTTGTTCTTTTTTTTTAAAGATTTGGCAGGTGATGATCCGATAAAATGGATGAAGGCAATAAAGCATGAATTTTTGGTGCCAATACGAAGAGAAGGAACACTTTTATTCA
>JBDLTO010000139.1:0-4225 GCA_039805815.1 Bacteroidota bacterium
ATCAGCATGAGTGGTGCAATATCATCCGGACCTGATCCAAAGAAAACAGATGTTACTTCTATTGTGCGTGCACAGCTGTCTTCTTTGCGTGCTGAAGCACTTGCGGCTGCTGCAGTTAGCACTGACAATATGAGCAAATATCACCTGCAGGATGTTGCAGAGCGTATCAAAAGAGCGCTGGATCCTAAATAAACAAGTTAGTAAAAGGGGTTACACCCTTAACGAGAAACGCCTTCCAAATGGAAGGCGTTTCTCGTTTTAAAATGTGTGGAAACAAAGTGACCAAATAAAATTACTCATAACGGAGGGCTACGATAGGATCAAGCTTTGCAGCTTTCATAGCTGGATAAAGTCCCGCTACCAATCCTACAATTGAACAAATAATTATGCCGACACTCACAATATTCCAGGGCACAAAAAATGGTGTATCCATGAGGCTGCCTACCAGATTACCAATCAGCACGCCCAGTATAATGCCAATTATTGCACCCAGTAAGCTGATTAAAGTAGATTCAAAAAGAAACTGCGACCTGATCGACCCACGCTTACCACCAAGTGCCTTAATCAATCCAACCTCTTTGGTACGTTCTGTTACAGCAACAAGCATGATATTCATTAGTCCGATTGCAGCACCTATCAGCGTAATAAACCCAATGGCTCCTGCTGCTGCTGCAATGGTTCCAAGCAGGTTGATGAATGTCTCTGCAATGCTGTCGCTTTTATCCACGTAAAAGTTGTTTTCTTCAGTAACAACCAAGCCCCTTACTGTTCTGAAAACCCCTTCAGCTTCACCAATGGCCGACTCCATCTGATTTACATCATCAACTTTTATGGCAAGGCTAAAAGACTGGTTTCTATTGGCATAGCGCTGCCTGACATTGGTATAGGTTGCAAATATGATATTATCAGCTTGGAGAAAAGAACTTGAACCCTTTTCCTTCGTGACACCAATTACCCTGTATTTGTTACCGCCAACCCTGATAACTTGATCAAGAGCTCGGTCAAATCTGGATCCAAAGAGTTTAAAAGCTACATCTTTGCCTATGATGCAGATATCCTGACCACTTTCTACATCTCTCCTGTTGAAATTTCGACCATACGCAATTTCATACCCATTGAGGAGCAGGTAGTTTTCATCACCCCCACTCATGGTTACAGTTGGATTGGTTTTCTTGTTTTCAAAATTAACCACGAGGTTACGCGGTCCATTCAGTCCGATACTTACTGCAGAGGGAAACTGGTACAACTGCTTAAACAGCTGAGCCTGGTGGTAAGTAATGATTTTTCCTGTATTTGATTTCCTTTCCCTTCGCTGATTCTTGGTATTGGTCTTTGAAACCTCTGCTCCCCTGCCAAATCCAATTCTTCTTTCTTTAAACCGGAGGCTGAAGGCATTTGCCCCCATCGTTGAAAAACTGTCTCGCAGGCTTTCATTCATCGCCTCAATGGCTGTAAATATGCCCACAAGGGCCATGATGCCAAAAGCAATAATGGCTACAGTGATGCCTGTCCTCAACTTGTTGGCGCGAACTGTTCTCCAGGCCAGCACCAGGTTATCCAATGGTTTCATTCCCTAAAATTAGGCAAACAATGGGTCAGTCGTCAAAAAGTTTGATGAACGGAGTAAATTAAGCCCTGAAAACTATCATAACAGGTTTGTCAGCCAATCTGGATGAATACCCAAAGCAATGATCAACAAAGAATTGAACAATATGATTAATTTGAATGCACCACTGAATTCAGGCAACTGTTGCTGTTCCTGTTCTGCAGTAACTTCTTTAAAATACATCGCCTGAATAACCCTGAAATAATAATAAACACTCACTGCAGCACACAGGATTGCTACTACTACGAGCCAAATCATGGTTGCATCTTTTAATATTGCCAGGAGCATAAAATATTTGGCAAAAAAACCGGCAGTGAGTGGAATACCTGCCAGTGACAAGAATGAAATCAACAATGAGATTGCAACTAAAGGTTGCTTCCTGGCAAATCCATTGAATGATTCTATTGAATCATCTTTAAACCGGGCAAGAACAGCAAAAATTGCAATTGTTGCGAGGCTGTAAGCAGCAAAATAAAGTATCATACCCTGCTTGGCAAATACATTAAGCGCAAATACACCAAGTAACATGAATCCTGCCTGTGCGATGGAGGAATAACTCAGCATGCGCTTGACACTTTGCTGAAATACAGCTGTGATATTGCCAATGACAAGGGTCAAAAAAACAATTACTGCCATCAATGTTTGCCACTCTCGATGTATGTTTCCAAATGCAGATTCAAAAAGTTTAAGGAAAGCAAAAAATCCTGCAGATTTAACAATGGTTGCCATAAATGATGTAAAAACGGTGGGACTCCCATCGTATACATCCGGTGTCCAGAAATGGAAAGGCGCAGCAGAGACTTTAAAGGACATGGAAGCAAGCAACAGTACTAACCCGATGGCTTTCATCGGAGAGATAATACCCATACCTGCATTGATCCCTTCAAGGAAAAAAGTACCTGCATCTCCATATAAAAATGCAATACCCATCAGCATGAGCCCTGTTGAAAAAGAACCCATCAGGAAATATTTCAACGCAGCTTCGTTTGATTTGAGGTTTGTTTTAGCGCTCCCAGCTAACACATAAAGGGGTATTGATACAATTTCAATACCAATGAATAACATAAGTAAAGACTTGAAGCCTGCAATTATTGCGATACCTGCAAGTATAAAAAATATGAGTGCATATAAATCAGCAGGTGTCTTGTTGCTCTTGCCCAATTCCTGACCTGAAAGCAGGAAATACATCAGTGTTGCGAACAAAATGACTTCATTGAATAACAGTCCAAAACTGTTGTAAACAAGCATGCCTTTTGTATCGATATTGAAAATTGAAAGTCCGAGATATTCAAGCCAATTCACAACAAGCAAAACAATAACACCTGTTACCGCAAGTAGGTTGGTTGACCTGCCTTTGGCAACGAATCCGGCATACATCATCAGTACACCCCACAAAGCAGCTACAATTATTGCATTCATAAACCAAAGAATATTTTAGATGGTAACATATTTATTTACAATCAATCCAACCGTTTCATGGATTAATTTAAAGAAAGGATCAGGGTAAACACCAACCACAAAAATCAGAACAGTAAGCACGGTAAGTGCGAGGCCCTGAATCCTGTTGATGTCTATGAAGTTAGACGTTGCCGCAACAGGCTCTCCATAGAAAACATTTTTAACCATGTTTAAGGTATATACGGCAGAAAGGATAATACTCAATCCAGCAAGTGCTGCGATCCAGGGTTTAAACTGGAACAAACCATTGAAGATCATCAATTCACCCACAAATGCATTGGTAAGTGGCAGGGCAATATTGGCAAAAGCTGCTATCACAAGAAAAATTGTAAGGATTGGCGCTTTGCGGGCAATACCACCAAGTTGAGATATACGGGTGACCCCTGTCTGACGATCCACAAGGTCAGCAACAACCCACAATGCCACGATGTTTATTCCATGGTTGAACATTTGCAAGGTGAGTCCGTGAATTGCACTGTCTTTCAGTGTAAAAGCACCAGCTGCCATGAGTCCGATATGTGCAATAGATGAGTACGCAATAAGTCGCTTAATACTATCCTGATATATTGCAATGAAGGATGCATATACCATTCCTGATACGATGACCACTATGATAACCGTATTAAACTCTTTGACAGCAAGTGGGAACAAGGGTAGTAACCACCTCAAAACACCAAAAAGTCCCATTTTTACCATCACGCCGCTCAACACCATTGTTACGGGAGTAGGAGCCTCCTCATAAGCCTCGGGCTGCCAGGTATGGAAAGGGAAAACTGGCATTTTGATGGCAAAAGCGATGAAAAATAACCCAAACATCCAGAACTGCTCTGTTTGGCTAAGCTGAGCATTGTAAAATGCAACTAATCCGAATGAACCAGTTCCAGTTTTGAGATACATGTATAGAATTCCAATCAGCAGAAACAGTGATCCCAGAAATGTGTAAATAAAAAACTTAAACGTGGCCCTGATTCTCTTCTCCCCACCCCAAACAGAGGAAAGAAAATAAACAGGTATTAGTGCAAGCTCCCAAAACAAATAGAATACCAGCGCATCTGTTGCCATAAATACACCAAGAAGGCCACACTGAGTCAAAAGCATCAAGCCATAAAACCTATTGGCATGTATGTACCTGTTTGCAGGCACCATCAGAAAAACAATGGG
>JBDLTO010000140.1:0-4187 GCA_039805815.1 Bacteroidota bacterium
TTCAATAACTTCAGATTATAAAAATGCAAATGAATTTCAACGTTTGAAAATGAACTTTCCTGCTTACAGCGCTATATATTTCAATTGTAAAAGAGAGGGGGCACTTACTATTGAGTTGAAATCTATTTTGGATGATTATTTTTATAGATGTTTGCGTAAGATGCCTTCGAAATCTATAGAATATATCCAGCTTTATTTTTGGGGTATTCGTAATTCCTGGTTTCCATCTCCGATAATTGCTTCTAAAATATTTTTATCAAGGTTGGTTAATTATGCTTGAAACACCAATTTTATATTTAGCTTTTAACAGACCTGAAGATACCGCTTTGACATTCTCAAGGATTAGAGAAGTAAAGCCAAAGTTTCTCTATATAGCTTGTGATGGTCCCAGAAAAAATTTAGAAAGTGATTATATTAAATGTGGACAGGTTATTAATATTATCAATGAGTTATTGGATTGGCATTGTGAAGTTAAATGGTTGGTTAGAAAGGAAAATTTGGGATGCGGGAAAGCTGTAAGTAAAGCAATTGATTGGTTCTTTAGTCAGGTCGAATATGGGATAATTTTAGAAGACGATTGTCTTCCCAATAATTCATTTTTTGAATTTTGTACAGATTTATTGCTTCGTTATAGAGACAATAAAAGAATAACCCATATTTCAGGGCATAACAATCAGATGGGTATATGGAGGGGTGGATATGATTATTATTTCTCAAGGGTTGTTAATATTTGGGGTTGGGCAACATGGCGGAGGGCATGGGATTCATATCGCTTTAATATTGATGGCATAGATAAGATTTCAGATCATCCAAACGCACACTTGTTTCCTGTTTCAAATTTATCTGATGTGATAGATGGCACAATTGATACATGGGATACGCAATGGTTGTTTGTAAACTTTTTGAATAACAACCTGACGATTTCACCTAACATCAATATGGTGGAAAATATTGGATTTTCAGAAAATGCAACCCACACTAATTTTGTTGCACCAGGCTATTTAATGAAAAATAGATCTGGAGAGTATACCTTTCCCTTAAGACATCCAGTTCGATTTGGGTTTAATCAATTTGCTGATTTGCATGCAGCTGCTTATGTTTTTAAAATTGTTAGACCTGGGTTTATGCTAAAAATTGTTAACAGGTTGTACAAATATTTTAAAATTGCTATATGAGGGTGTTGATTGATCCTCAAATATTTAATCACCAGTTGAACGGCGGTATATCAAGATATATTTCTACGCTGATTTCAGGTTTACGAAAGTTTCAAGATGTCAGTGTGTGTTGCCCTGTTTTAGTTTCTGATAATCATTTTGTTCCTACTTTTAGTAATTCTATTAGGTGGTTGAATCCGTTATTTCATAAATTGTCTGATAATCCCGGTTTATTGAATTTCCGGTTGAATAATTTAATGCTGAAAGCTAATCTTGCAGATATTTTCATCCCCAGCTTTTATGATACTTATTTTTTTAATTCACTGGGAAGGGTAAAGGTTATTTTACCAATTCATGATATGATTCATGAAAAGTATCCCGATTTTATTTCTGGTTCTGAAAAAGTTATTAAAAATAAAAAAAAGCTTATAAAAAGGGCGGATCACATAATTGCTGTTTCTGAAAATACCAAAAAAGATTTGCTCGCCATTTATAAAGAAATTAATCCTGAAAAGGTTTCTGTTATTTATCATGGTAATTCGATAAAGCATGATGAATTGTCAGCATCTATTAACTCGGATCAGCATTTAGAAAGATATTTCCTTTTCGTAGGCCTTCGGGGAGGATACAAGCAATTTGATTGGTTAGTTGAATCGATTGCTGATATTTTAATCAACAGGAATATATCATTGTTATGTATCGGTGGAAGCGTATTTACAGAAATGGAACAAGTAAAGTTACGTGCACTAAATGTATTTGATAGGGTTAAAATTGTAAAAGCAAATGATGAAGAGTTGAAGATGTTCTATAAAAATGCTACTGCCTTGTTGTTTCCCTCCTTTTATGAAGGTTTTGGTTTTCCAATTATTGAGTCAATGTCTTGTGGATGTCCTGTAGTTTTGAATACGGGTAGTTGTTTTCCGGAAATAGCCTCTCATGCTGGTTACTTTTATGAATTTGGTGATGTGCAGGGTATTCAAAAAAATATATATTCAATACTTGATGATAATCAAAAAACGAAAATAATGATTGAGTTAGGTATAGAAATAGCAAAGAGATTTACATGGGAAAATTGTCTGACTGAAACGAATCAAGTGTTAAAAACAGTTTACGAAAATGGTTGAAAAAAGCCTTTCTGTTATCACAGTTAACCGAAATAATAAACATGGCTTGATAAATACTGTATCGAGCCTAGTGGACCAGGCATTTAAACAATGGTCACAATTTATCGTAGATTCAGCGTCAAGTGATTTAGAGATTGATTTTTGGAGTAAGATTGCTAAAGATAATATTAACTATATTTCCGAGAAGGATGCTGGTGTTTATGATGGAATGAATAAAGGCGTATCGTTGACTTCAGGAGATTATTTATTTTTTTTGAATAGTGGTGATAGGTTAATTGAGTCAGATTCTTTACAAAATTTGACTTCCTATATGGGTGAATTTGACTTGATCTATGGGGATGTCATTTTTGAGAATGATTCAGATCTAAAGAATTTCAGTTATCCTGATAATCTTTCTTTAGAATATATGATTTGTTATGGATTGCCCCATCAAGCTATATTGATTAAGAGGGAATTGCATGAGAGGATTGGAGGTTACTCAACAGATTATAAAATTATTTCAGATTGGGTTTTTTTCATGGAATCTTTATTTTATTCTCGAGCCACTTATGTTCATGTGCCTAAATCGATAACTTTTTTTGATGCTAAGGGTATGAGTCAACAATCAGAAAATTTTTCATTGATTATATCTGAACAGCTTGATTACATAAGTAAACGTTTCCCAGCATATATTTCTTTTTATAAGCAAAATAGTCCTTATGTAAAGAAATATTTTCTTCGAATTCCTCGTTGGAAAAGACCTTTAAGTCGCTTAATGTTTCACCTATTTAATAGATTATAATTCCAACATTGCCAACGTTTTCAATCATCATACCATGTTACAACCAGGCTCACTTCCTGAATGATGCTTTGCAAAGCCTATTGTTGCAGTCTTTTACTGATTGGGAGGCTATCATTGTGAATGATGGTTCACTGGATGACACATCTTTAGTAGCAAATGAATGGACTAAAAGGGATAACCGAGTCAAGTTGGTAGAACAACAAAATGCTGGTCTTTCGGCTGCCAGGAATGCAGGGATAGCCGCTGCTTCAGGGCTTTATATTGCCCTGTTGGATGCAGACGACAAGTATGGTTCTTATTTTTTACAAACAGTATACGCACACTTGGAGCAGGGAATTGGTTTGGTGTGTTGCGGATATACTTATTTCAATACCAAAGGAACAATTTATCGCATAGTTAGGCAGTCGGAACAGCTTGAATTCAAATACATTTTAACCGGCAACCTATTTCCTCCTGTGGCTGTTGCTTTTCAAAGGCAAGTGCTTGACAAAACAGGCCTGTTTGATACAGATTTAAAAAGTGCAGAGGATTGGGACCTTTGGATCAGGATGTACAAGATCGGAGTCAAAATCAGTGTCATTGAGGATGCGCTGGTATATTACCGTATTTCAGATAACAGCATGAGCAGGCAGGCTTTCACCATGTATGATGCATTGAAAAAAGTGGCACAAAGGGCTTGCCAAAAGGATGAGCGACTTAGTTTTTCAGTTACAGCAGGTGAGGAAGCAGCAGGTGAACTATCTGCAACTGTGAAGAGAATGCTGCTGATGTGTATGGGTGTTGCCGTCATGCAAGGTAAGATTGAGCAGGCAATTGAATTGATGCACCAAGAGTTTGGGGAATGGGGTTTTGATTTGCACCCTGAAGATTTCAAATACATGTGCTCTTACCTCAGTTTCCGCTACCAAGTTTCCAATGAAGATTTGAAATGGATCAAAGATGAATTGATGCCATTGTTTCGACTCTTTCTTGAAAAATTGGCATGGCAAAACTTAGATAATAAAAAAGCTTTTACTGCTGTTTTTTCCATTCATCATAAATTGATAATCCGGAAGAAATGGGGATTTGTATCACCTTTAATCAATCGATTCAATTGGTAAGTGGTGTTTCCATAGTTGTTTGTACCTA
>JBDLTO010000141.1:0-6475 GCA_039805815.1 Bacteroidota bacterium
TGGAATAAACGGATACCACTGCTGCATTGATACCATCTTTGGAAGTCAGTGCTGTATTCGCATCGATGGATTGACGGGGCTCAATGATCAATGCGTCACGGCAAGAGGCGAAAGCAGCCACAAGCATTGCAAGCATCCCGGTTTTGAAAAGTATATTTTTCATTTTTATCATATTATAGTTTTAGAAACCGATTTGAATACCAGCAGTAAAGTTCCTTGTTTGGGGAATGATACCGGTGGAGTTTCCTACGAATTCAATGTCATAACTGAACCAATCAGAATATGTCCAAAGATTAGTACCCTGGACATAGAAGCGGGCCTGATTGATTTTCAATCTTCTGGTTACTTCGGGGTTTACATCGTAAGAGAGCGTTACGTTCTTGAGACGGATATAATCGGCTTTGAAAAACTGGCGACTGCCTGAAAGCGCACTGGATCCTTTTGATTCAGCACCATTCACATTCATCCTCGGATACCAGGTGATTTGGCCTGGCGCTGTCCACCTGTTTTCATAAACATTCTGAAGTGAATTCAAGCGGGCAATGTTTTCAATCATGAACCCAACTTGTCCGTCTGCATCCATCTTGCCATATTCATATTGGAAGAAGATATCCAGTGTAAAGCCCTTGTAAGTAAAGTTATTGGTCCAACCACCCCAGAAATCTGGTTGGGATCCATTACCAAGATAAACTCGGTCTTTGGCTTGCGGCTGGTACGTAATATTGCCTAAAGAATCATACCACATAGGCCTTCCTGTAGCTGCATTGACACCTGCATACTTTTGAGTGAACACAGATCCAAGCTCCCTGCCTACACGTGTACTTGGTGAACCAGGAAGCTCCTGAAGGCCTCCATAAAGTTTTTTGACTCTATTCTGGTTGTATGTGAAAACAAAAGTACTTGTCCAATTTAAACCTCCTGGTGAAAGAGACTTCACAGGCTGGTAACCAAGGGTCAATTCAATTCCCCTATTTTGAATTTCTCCAACATTTCGGGTGATGCTTGAAAAGCCAGTGCTGAACTGAACAGGCTGTGAAAGCAATAATTCAGCGGTTATTTTGTCGTAAGCTTCTACCGAACCGAAAATGCGGTTGTTTGCAAAAGCGAAGTCCAGTCCGAGGTTAGTAGTTTTGTTTTTCTCCCACCTCAGCTCAGGGTTGGCAAGTTGGCTGAATGTAATACCTGGAGAGCTATTGTAAGGAGACGCTGCTCCATATAAACCAAGTCCGTCAAAGTTTCCAATCTGGTCATTACCTGTAATACCATAAGATGCCCTGAAACGAAGGCTATTGATAAAATTGCTATTCTTCAGGAAGTTTTCTTCATCAATGTTCCATGCTGCCCTTATAGAAGGGAAAAGACCATATCTGTAGTTTTCACCAAACCTGGATGAACCGTCATAACGCATGATTCCACTCAGGATATACTTTCCATCGAAATTGTAGTTTAAGTTAGTGAAAACAGACTGTCTTCTATAACCTGTGAAGAATTCAGTGGCGGAAAGAGGTGTTGCAGCGGTATTGAGGGTTGTAAACTGGTAAGTTGGGAAGCCTTCAGCAGTGGCACCTATCCCTTCCTGATTTTCCTTTCTGTACTCGTATCCAACCAAACCATCAATCTTATGCTTGTCTTGTATATTGAAATTGAAGTTCAGGGTTTGTGTGGAAATGATGTTGGTGTTCCACTCACTTTCAGCCTGTCCAAGTCCCTTTCTGTTGAATCCGTCTGGTGTTCTGGGGTCGGTGAACCTGGTACCCTGCACAAGGCGGTAATCAAGTCCAAAGAATGACCTGTAGTTCAACCAGGGTTTGATTTTATAGTCAGCACTGAAATTACCTACCAGCTGATTTGTTCTGTTGAAACCTTTGTTGAACTCATTAACTGCTATGACGTTCTGGTTTAAAAGACCTGCCACATTCTGGGGAGGCACACCAAAAAATGTTCCATCCGGATTGTAAATTGGATTGAACGGATAGATGGTTGCAGAAGCAAATGCAGGGCTTCCTAAAAAGCTACCACCCACAGCGAAAGGTACATTCTGGTCGAATGTGCTAGCATTGATTGTAGTGTTGAAAGTGAGTTTATCAGTTGCTTTGTTTGTCAGGTCAAGCTTGACAGTTCCCCTTTTGAAATTCGCTTTGGATATAACAGCCTCCTGTAGGTTGTAGGAAGATGAAATCCTGAATGTAGTTCTATCGTTACCACCTGCAGCACTAAACTCATAATTCTGGATAGATCCTGTTTTGAAAGCCGCATCCTGCCAGTCATAAGTCTGCAATGCAGCAATGGCATCCTCAGCAGCCTTGTCTGTAGTGATATTCGTAATAGGCACCCTGAATTCATTCAAGACTGTTCTTCTGATTGTGAGATCATTTGCAGGTAAGCTGTTGGTGAAACCCCAGGCTTCAGCCCGCAGTTGGAAAAGCTCCTGGGAATTAAGAACGTCCAACTTCTTGAGGGGAGTGGATTGTCCGATATATGTGTTAAACTGGAATTTGGTTTTTCCTGCCCGACCCTTTTTAGTGGTTACAATCACAACACCGTTGGATGCTTGGGCGCCATAGATAGCCGCTGATGCAGCATCTTTAAGGATGTCAACGGACTCAATGTCATTGGGGTTTAGGAACGCCAATGGATTTGATTCTGTGTAGTTCGCATCATTTCTTGTATTCAGCTGAACACCATCCACCACATATAATGGTTGGGTTCCGGCAAGGAATGAACCGGTACCTCTGATACGCACGTTGATACCACCACCTGGTATACCATTGTTGGATTGCACCAAAACACCTGCAGCTCGCCCTTGCAAAGCTTTATCAAGGGACGGTACAGGGAGGTTTTCAATTTCTTTTCCCCTAATTGTTGAAATGGCTCCTGCTTCGTCTTTCTTTCTCCTGGTTTGGTAACCGGTAATGATTACTTCGTCCATCTTTCTGTCGTCCTGTTGAAGGGTGACATTGATGTTACCAGAAGATGGAATAGTCATCTCCATGGGTGCCAGTCCGATAGCAGAAATTACCAGTGATTTAGCTCCCGCAGGGACTGTGAAACTGAAATTTCCATTGGCATTGGTAGTAGTACCGGTTCGTGTGCCCTTAACAATCACGGAAGCATTGGCTACCGGTGTTCCAGTGGCATCAGAGACCTTTCCGGAAACAGTCCGGGTTTGTGCAATCAGCTGTCCAATCATGAACAACACGCCGCACAACAAAAGCAAGATCTTTCTCATGTCTTTTTGTTTGGTTTAAGATTTTGTTAACATAATGCGAATGTAAAACATGACAACCAAAACATGGATTTTGTTGAAAAAACTTTAAAAAACGAGCCAATCTTGATTTGTTTTAATAAAAAGGCAAAAGAAGGGACTGTATTCAATAGTATCATAGATTTATTTGATAAAATCAAATAAAATATATATATTATTTATAATGTACAAAAATGGCTGATTTAGGATTTTTTTAAATTTTCTTTTTCCCCATCCACAAAAGCAATACAGGCAGTAATATGAGGTTTGTTAGGGTAGCTACCAGCAGCGTAAAGGATGTTAACCAGCCGAGTGCCTGTGTGCTGCCAAAACCACTGAATACAAAAATTATAAATCCTGCTATCAATACAAGAGAGGTGTAGATAATGCTAATTCCGGTGTCTCGGATAGTCTGCACAACTGTCTCATGAATCCTGCCATCCTGATGCGGTAATTCCTGCTTGTAGTTGACCAGAAATCTTATGGTAATGTCGATGGCTATCCCAAGTGCCACACTAAAAACCAGTACTGTAGAGGGCTTGATGGCAATGCCCATCCAACCCATGAGTCCTGCTGTCATTACCAACGGAATAAGGTTTGGTATCAACGAGCATATCAGGATTCTGAATGACCTGAAGAGGTAAAGCATACAAAGAGAAATGAACAAAAACGCCCAGAGGATACTTTCTTTCAATCCTCTGATAATGAATCTGCTGCCTTCCAGGAAGGTTATGCTAGAGCCAGTCATTGTAACAGCATACCGACTCGTGTCAAAATAGCTAGCGGCTTCTGCTTCCAGCGTATCAAGCAAACCGGGCATACGCAAGCTGCCTATATCTGCCATGCTAACGCTGATCCTGGTTACTTGACGGTTGCTGTCTATGAACGAAGACATCAGTTTCTGGAGTGAGCCCTGATCTGTTTGTTTTTCTTTTGAAGGTTTGAGGTAGTCTGCAATAAATGCACCATCAAATGCATTGGGCATGGAATAATTGTTGCTATCACCCTCATAAAATCCCTGTCGGGCAAATTTTAATCCCTCTGCTAGTGAAAGTGGTCTGGTTAACTCGGGATGCAATGCAACCTGATCGCCGAATGCAGCTATTTTTTCATAAACAGGTAATGCACGTGAGCCTGCAATCCCATTTTTTTTACGGGTATCAACAAGAATTTCAAGAGGTAGAACCCCTTTAAAATTGGCCTCAAAATATTTTAGGTCAGCAAATATCTTATCTCCCTTGGGTAAATCATCCACAATAAAAGCCTGTGTTTTCAACTGTAATATTCCCGTGATGCTAATTCCCAGTGCTACTGCAGTACACAGGTAAACAAGGCGTTTGTGTGCAAAGACCCAACGTTCAATGCTGGTAAGCAGTCCAATGAGCCATTTGTTTTCGAGGTAGCGGGTATGTTTGCCTCTGGGTGCAGCCATGTAATACAAGGCTATGGGGATTAGGATAAAGGAAACAAAAAACAATGCCATTATGTTGATCCCAGCCACAATGCCAAACTCTTTCAGAATGATACTTTTGGTAAGGGCAAAGACTGCAAAACCCAGTGCTGCACTGATATTGCAGAATAAAGTGACAATGCCCATTTTACCGGTCATTTCAACTATTGCTTGCCTTTTATCACCAATTTTCAAGAATGCGGTATGGTATTTATTCAAAAAATAAATGCAATTGGGAATGCCTATCACTACAATTAGCGGTGGGATGAGTGCAGTTAACAACGTGATTTTGTATCCCAGCATCTGAATGGTGGCAAGGCTGTAGACAACGCCAATAATTACCACAGTGAGCGATAACAAGGTATTGCTGAGTGACCGGAAGAAAATATAGAGTATCAGTGCAGACAGTAATATTGATCCCAACAGGAAGAACTGCATTTCTTTTGCGATGCGTACGGCCACATTGGTCCTGATTAAAGGCAATCCGCTCAGGTGAATATCATAACCAGTAGAAGCCCTAAATGCCTCAGACGCTTCTTCTATGGCCCCAATCGTTTTTTCCCTGGCTTTTGTTCCAAGAATGGTACTGTTGATTCTTACGCCAACAAGGAAAGCATTTGTTTCTCTATTGTACAGCAATCCCCTGTAAAAGGGAAGTGAGAAGAAAATGTTTTTCTGGCTATCTAGTGTAGCCTGGTTGGTACTGAGGTCGTCAAATATTTTTACAGCATCCAGCTTGCCGCTGCTGTCATTTTTTTTAAGGGTTACTGCGCCCGGAATACTCAGAATATCCTCAACGCCATTGATTTTTTTGAGTTCTTGCTGGAACGACTGCAGTTTTGAAAATTTTTCTGTTGTAAAAAATGAATCTGTTGTAAATCCTATTGTCAGCAAATTACCATCCTCGCCAAATGTTTTCTTGAAATCCAGGTAAGCCAGGTATTTGGGGTGGTCTGTTGGAATGGCTCTGGAAAAGTCATAACTCATCTGTACCTTGCTGGCATGATAGCCCAGGAATACAGTCAGCAGTACCATGATGGTTATGAAAACTTTGCGGTATTTCAAGACGGCTTTACCGAGTGCCTGCCACATACTTTCTTTTTTTTACAAAGGAAAGGATTTTAAGTTGCCCATGCGTATCTTTTTCGGATTTCTAGTCAGCTTTGAATTTGCTAATTTTATGTCATGAAGTATTGGTTGGGTTTGGGATTGCTCCAGTTTTTTGTCATTTCCCTGTCTGGGCAGGGGGTGCCGGCTATTGGAAACTGGCGGGATCACTTGCCGCTCCGTAAGGTTTTGGCTGTAGATGTCAACGCAGGTAAGGTGGAAGTAGCAACGGCATTCGGCTTGTTTGGTTATGATCCCACCGCCAGGGAGTTTTCCCGCTTGTCTAAAAGTAGCGGACTTGCTGAAGTGAAGATCAGAAAGATGTCAAACTCTCCAATGAACACGCAGCAACTGGTAGTGTATGAAAACAGTAACATTGACCTGATAGATGGTGACCGTATATACAATATACCAGATATTCTGATTAGCAGAACCAGTTCACCAAAGGGTATCAATCATGTGCTTTGGGATGGCAAAACCGCATTCCTTTCTGCTGACCTGGGCATCATTGTATTGGACACAGAAAGGCGACTGGTTAAGGCAACATACAAACCTGCTGCTGATGGCAGAGATATACAGGTCTTACAGGTTGCCATTTTTGAGAACGAAATATATGCTGTTACGGCAAAGGGATTGGTGAAATGCGCCCAGAATGACAATCAGATGGCTGATTT
>JBDLTO010000142.1:0-3780 GCA_039805815.1 Bacteroidota bacterium
CTTTGGGTTTCCGTATAAAATTAGGTGAACCTTTGTTAAAACAAACAAATATTCCCTATACCTTTGTCCGGCCGTTTGGTAATTTAATATTTCTTTAAAGTGGGTAAACATCTGAATAAGGTAACCGGTGCGGGGTTACTGATCGCCTTGGGAATCATTTACGGAGACATCGGAACATCACCGCTCTACGTTTTTAGTGCCATCATCAACGGCCGTGTCATCAGTGAGGAATTAATATTGGGAGGCATTTCCTGTATCATTTGGACCCTCACGCTGCAAACCACGGTCAAGTATGTCATTCTTACGCTGCGTGCAGACAACCGTGGTGAGGGGGGTATTTTCTCCCTGTATACTTTGGTCAGGAGAAGGCGCAAATGGCTTGTTGCCCCAGCCATGATCGGTGGAGCAGCCTTGTTGGCAGACGGTATGATCACTCCTCCGATTTCCGTCACTTCTGCGGTGGAGGGACTTACCCAATTGCCCAGGTTTGCCCACATTACAGAAACGCAAATCATAACAATTGTACTGGGAATCCTGGCCGTTTTGTTCTTTATGCAACAATTCGGTACAGCATCAATAGGTAAAATGTTCGGTCCTATTATGCTACTTTGGTTTGGCATGCTTGCCATACTGGGTGTTATGAATATGACAGCAGACTGGAGTGTGTTGAAAGCGTTCAGTCCACACTATGCTATTCAACTGCTCACTGTTTACCCCAAGGGCTTTTGGATTTTGGGTGCGGTGTTCCTCTGTACAACAGGAGCTGAAGCCTTGTATTCTGACATGGGCCATTGTGGGAAAAATAATATACGTTCATCATGGATTATGGTGAAAGTTTGCCTTATCCTGAACTACCTAGGCCAGGGATCTTACCTGCTTGGGTTGAAAGGCAAGTTGTTTGCCAATGCCTCCCTGATGAAGGATGCTTCGTTTTTGGCGGAGCATCAACAGGCAGAACTGCTGCGCAATCCATTCTTTGCGGTGATGCCGGATTCGTTTTTGCTGATTGGCATCATCGTGGCAACAGCAGCGGCCATCATTGCCAGTCAGGCTTTGATTAGCGGTTCCTTCACCCTGATCAGTGAAGCGATGCGATTGAACCTCTGGCCCAAATTTAAAATTGTTTACCCTACAGAAGAAAGAGGCCAACTATTTATTCCGGCAATCAATCTCCTGCTGTTTGCCGGATGCTGTGGTATAGTGCTATATTTCAGGAATTCAGGCAGTATGGAAGGTGCCTATGGTTTGGCCATCACTTTGTGCATGATTGCCACTTCCATTCTATTTGCCAATTATCTTGTGCTGCATCGGGTAAAATCCTTTTGGATCTACCTCTATCTGCTAATCTATTTCAGCATTGAATTCGGATTTCTTTTTGCCAACCTCGACAAGTTCCCACATGGCGGTTATGTGACGCTGGTGATTGGTGGAATTCTTCTCCTTGTAATGTATGTATGGTTCAAATCAAGGAAAATCAAGAACCGTTACGTTGAATTTGCCCGACTGGAAAATTACCTACCGGTATTGCAGGAGCTCAGCAACGATCAGTCAATTAATAAATATGCCACGCACCTGGTTTACCTGAGCAGTGCCAACAACCCGAAAGAGATTGAATACAAAATCATACATTCTATCCTGAACAAAAAACCCAAGCGTGCCGACATTTACTGGTTTGTACATGTGGATACCCTTGATGAGCCTTATACCTATGAATATGAAGTACAGACCATCATCCCCAATGAAGTGATCCGGGTGGAATTCCGGTTGGGTTTCAGGGTTCAGCCTAAAATCAACCTGATGTTCAGGAAAGTTGTGGAGGATATGGTTGCCAACAAGGAGGTGAATATCACTTCACGTTACGAAAGTTTGCAGCGCAACAATATTGCAGGCGACTTCGAGTTCATTGTGATGGAAAAGTTCTTGAGCCAGGATAATGAGCTGCCGTTCTGGGAGCGGGTGGTGATGAAACTGTACTTCTGGTTGAAGGAGATTTCACTTTCTGAAGAGAAGGGATTTGGCCTTGATGCAAGTAATGTAACTGTTGAGAAATTCCCCTTGGTGGTTGCGCCGGTTAAAAGCCTTCGTTTGAAACGGATAAATTCTGAAGAATAAAAAAGGGACCGCATTTGCGGTCCTTTTTTTATGGAGGATCCTGATGGCTCAGTTGATCTTTTCTTTTTCCAATGCTTTCTTCAACTTCTCCTCAAATTGCATATTGATTTGTGCAAATTTGTTCATCGCAGTTTCTAATCTGGCTTGCAGTGTCTTGATGCTGGCCAATTGGAGATTGCTGGGGGCAGCTTCATTGTTACATATAGCTGCATATACCTGTGTGATATCTTCCCTCAAGCGAGATTCGTCAGCAAAGATGGAAGTTTGTTTGATAGGGATCAGTTCACCACGGTGGTTCTCCAATGAGTCCAGGTAAGCTTTTCCTAATGCCGCAGCCTTTTTGTTCTTCAGCTTGGCAACCTTATCCTTATAAGTCTTTTGCTTTTCCACGATTTCGTTCACCAAGCCAGCCAATTTGCCATGCATGTTGTACAGTTCCATGGCTGCAGCAAACTGTGCTTTTCTCTCTTCCAGGCTGAATCCATCTTTTTCAGTATGAACCAAACGAATCTGTTGCGTATACTCATCTTTGCCCACTTTCATCTTCAAGGTATAATTGCCGGGTAAAACCTGTGGGGCGATTACGGCACCGATATCCCTTTTTGTTGACCCTGTAGCGGTTTTGGGTGGCATCATCCGTTGTGCCCAGGTTACCCTGTTGATACCTTTCCGGGTAGTGCCAGGAAGCGACTGAACGAGTTTGCCGGCTGCATCATAGATCTCTATTTTGATGCTTCCGCCATTAAATCGGTCTTTCAAATAGTACTGAAAGGGTTTGAGCGATGGGCCATTGGGGGCAACCCATCCGCCTGTGCTGGGGAATCCACCATCACCAAAATTGCCTGTTGACAGTGTGATATCTCCTGTTTCAAAAAGATGAAAATCCTTGTCCGCAATGTTTGCAGTAAGGTTTCTCATGGGTGAAATATCATCCACAATCAAAATCCCTCTGCCATGGGTAGCGATGATGAGGTCATTGGTTTCGGGATGAATTTTCATATCCCTCACCAAACCATACCAGGGAACATTGTTTTTCATCCTGAACCAGTCCTTGCCACCATTCAACGTAGCGAACAATCCCATCTCTGTTCCGAGGAAAAGCAGTTCGGGGTTTTTATGGTCTTCGATAATCTTATGAGCAAACCCACTGAATTCCTTGCTGGCAAAGGCTTTCCATGTTTTTCCACCATCTGTTGATTTGGCGGCATAGGTTTTATGATCGCCATACATATGGTTGTCAAAGCTTGCATATATCGTTTCTTTATTGAAATGCGAGGCCTCAATGCTGCTTACCCAGGTTTGTGCTGGTATGCCTGTTTCCGCTATGTTTGCAGCAACATTGTTCCATGATTTACCACCGTCTCGGGTAATCTGCAGATTGCCATCATCGGTTCCAACCATTACCAGGTTGGCATCAAGTGGAGATTCAACAATGGTGAAAATGGTCGTATGGTTTTCCGCAGAGGTATTGTCTGCACTCAAGCCACCGCTGTTTTCCTGTTCCTGCTTTTTCTTGTCGTTCGTTGTCAGATCCGGCGAAATCCTTTCCCAGTTCCTGCCCTGATCTTGCGAGCGATACAGGTATTGTGCACCGGTATAGAGATTTTTGGGATTGGCCTTTCCTGTTGCAATGGGGGTATTCCAGTTCCAGCGCAACTTATCTTCGTT
>JBDLTO010000143.1:0-10443 GCA_039805815.1 Bacteroidota bacterium
GACTTCAATGGCATTGATTAATGCTTCTCCCAGGTCTTTAGGCGTGATGTTTTCCCAGGTCTTGCCGCCATCACGCGTAACATGGACCAATCCATCATCGCTGCCCGTATAGATTACACCATTTTCCTTGTCTGACTCCATTACATAGGAGATGGTGCAATAATTTTCACCTCCTGCGCCTTCATTGGTATAAGGGAAACCGCTGATGCCCATTTTGGTGGTGTCATGCGTAGTGAGATCTGGCGAGATAGCCTCCCAGGATTTACCCATGTCTTTTGTCTTGAATAAGCGGTTGCCGGCATGGTAGTAAACATTCTTTTCATGCTTGGAATAGAGAATAGGTGCATTCCAGTTGAACCGGTATTGCATGTCTTTTGGCTGCATAGCCTGGTACTGGACGGGATAAACCATCACCCCAACTCCTTCTCCAGATTGGGTATCAAGGAGCTCGATTGTACCCTGATAGCTTCCACCCATCACATAACGCGGATTATTGGGGTCGAAACCCAGGAATGCAGATTCACCGCCAGCGGAATAAGTCCATTGCCTTTCTGTAATACCTCCGCCAGAAGTGTTTCTGCTTGCAATTTTTACAGAGGTATTGTCTTGCTGACCAGCATAGATATTGTAAGGGAAAAGATTGTCTACATTGATGCGGTAGAATTGTGCCGTGGGCTGGTTGTTTTGTGCTGACCACATTTTGCCTCCATTGAAGGTGATGGCCGCACCACCGTCATTGGCGATGACCATATTCTGGTTGTTCTCAGGATTGATCCAGAGTTGATGATAGTCCCCGTGTGTACCCCTGATTTCCTTCCATGTTCTTCCACCATCTTCCGACTTCAACCCAGCTGCTCCCAGCACAAAAACCGTATTTTCCTGAACCGGATCTGCAAAAACCTCTATATAATACCAGGCCCTTGAGATGAGCCTGTGATCCTTGCTGATTCTCATCCAATTCTCCCCAGCATCATTTGAAACAAATAGTCCACCCTGTTCTTTTTCTGTATCACTCTCAACAAGTGCATACACCTTTTCAGGGTTAGCCAATGAAACAGAAATACCCATTTTACCGAGTTCTTTAGGCAATCCTTGCTGGATTTTAGTCCAGGTCTCACCGCCATCGGTGCTCTTGTAGAGACCAGACCCCTTACCGCCACTCTGAACAGCCCATGGCAGCCTGCGGTGGTCCCACATGGCCGCGTAGAGGATTCTCGGGTTATTCAAATCCATGCTCAGGTCAGAACAACCCGTATTTTCATCTACATATAAAATATTTTTCCATGTCTTGCCACCATCATCAGACTTATATACTCCACGCTCTTTGGAAGGACCATTTAACGCTCCCTGTGCAGCCACATAAACAACATCGGGATTTTGGGGATGGATACGTACGTTGGCAATATGTCGGGTCAATTCAAGCCCCAAATGCTTCCAGGTTTTTCCGGCATCAGTCGATTTATAAACACCATCACCATAAGAAGTCATGACACCTCTGGGTGCATGCTCCCCCATTCCCACAAAAACCACATTGGGGTCACTTTGGGCTACAGCCACTGCACCAACAGAACCAGTTTTGAAATAACCGTCAGAAATATTTCTCCAACTCTGACCTGCATCCTCTGTTTTCCACACACCGCCACCTGTGATACCCATGTAGTAAACCAGGGTATTCCCTTTAACACCTGTAGCAGATACAGAACGGCCACCTCTGGAATGACCAAGGTTACGCCAGAAAACCGGCTTGAAATAGGATTCAAGATCTACAGCTGGCGTTTCGGGCTGCGAAACAACTTTCTGCTGTTTTTTCTGGGCTTGCAATGATGTAAGACCAGCGCACAGACAAATGGAAATAAACAGACAACTGCGTAGCATTGGCTTCATGTCGATATATTTAAATGAAGCCCCAAGTTACGCAATTCAAAAAAGAGAACGGTCAATCCTCATCCTCTTCTGCTTCGATTTTCAGGAAAGCCGCGCGGCGTGGCCCAGGGAAAGGTTTATTCCCCTTAATCCCATGCCAAAGCACTTTATTGAATTCAACATCATTGTTGCTGTCTTCCTTAGCGAAATTAAACTTTTCAGACCTACGCTGCCATTCGTTTATGGCTGTATTCTTTTCATTTAAATTCACGTTTGGCTCAAGCATATTGAATGAAAAAGGCTTTGCTACTTTATCAAAACAACGCCACAGAGGGGTAGCAGCAGCATCATACTGGGTCATGGGTTCAAGACCAAGTATCAACTCCATCGTCCGCAGTATAGAAGTAGTCGTATACAGTGTATGATCAACAAACCCACGCTTTACAAACCCACCAGCGATGTAGGCAGGACTGCGATGAGCATCTACGTGATCAGCGCCATTCTGGGCATCATCCTCGAGGATGAAAACAGCCGTTTCATTCCAAATTGGACTTTTGGCAAGGTGTTCAATAAACATACCAACTGCCATGTCATTATCTGCCACATGTGCAAATGGCGAGGGTCTGCCCAGTCTAACACCCTCTGTGTGGTCATTTCCAATGCGTACAGTATTGAACTGTGGTACTTTACCCAACGCCAGCAACGAATCAAAATCACGCTTCCAAAGGTTAATGCGTGTAGTATCGCGGATGTTCATGTTGTATTCTGGAAAGTACTCACATATATGCCCTTTTAAGGATGAAACTGTTGCTTTCCCATCATTTACAAACTCACCATAACTGCGGTAACTGACGCCATACCTCCTACATTGATCCCAAATGAAACCGCCCTTGTTGTTTGCAATTTCCCTTTCACCTTCTCCACCATAAGTTCCACCGCGTCCACCATAACTGCTGGGCCATGTTTTCTCGAGATAATCATTGGCATAAGCACCCATGCTCCAATTGTGGCCATCAGCACTCACTTCGGCATTTACATAGAAGTTATCGAGCAGCACAAATGACTCAGCCAATGCATGTTGGTTGGGTGTAATATTTTTTCCAAAAAGCAAAAGTGAAGTGTCCCCGTTTCCACCTTTCACATCTGCCAATACCTGATCATAAGTGCGATTTTCCTTAATCACATAAAACACGTACTTGATGGGAGAAACCTGACCTTTTTTGACAGGAATGGGGAAGCCGGGTGCCAGCGTATCTGCAACTGCTGTCTTTTGAAGTGAATAAGGTGAATTAAGGTATACAGCGCGGGTATACTGATCCAACAGGGGTTGTGCGGGCACATCAATGATACTCATTGTACCTTTAAACAATCCGCCTATATACTCTACTTGATCGCCCGGCTTGGTCTCAAATCCATGATGAATCACTTCTTCCCTATTCCGCAATGGCGAGGGGCCAAAGGGATTGGCTTTGGAGGTCATCCCCTTAGCATTGGCAACCCAAATTTTATTGTTGATGAAACGTACAACGCTTGGGTACCAGCCAACAGGAATGAAGCCTTTCGGAAGACTTTTGCCGGGAACAGCCACATCAAAAACAGCGATGGCATTGTTGTCTGCATTGGCGATAAAGAGTTTCTTGCCCTGAGGGTCCAAAGCCAAGCTGTTGGTAGTGGATCCACTGGGTGAATTGGGATACAGGGCGGCATCCAGGGTTTCAATCACCTTCCTGGTTTTCAGGTCAATAACAGAAACAGTGTTGTCATTGGAATTGCATACAAAGAGCAGCTTGCCATCGGCCGACTGCAACATTTCATTGGGATTGTCGCCCACGTGTACGGGTTGTTTCCAACTTTGTTGCACAAGGTCAAATGACAGCAATTGGTCGCAGCCCCAGCAGGTTATGAAGAGTTCTTTGCCATCTTTACTGAGCTTGCAATCATAAGCTTCTGCATCCAATCCGTACTGACTCACAACAGCCTTTGTTTTCAAGTCAACCACATACAATTTTTTGTCTTCGCGGGTAACCACATACATTTTCCCCCTTGACTCATCGAGTGCTAGTCCGCTTGGACCAATCCTGTTAGGCCAGGGTTTGCCAAGGCTGATGCTGTCTGCTTTCACCAGCTTACCTTGCCTGGTATCATAGACCATGATGCGGTTGTCGTGCCCGCCAGAAGCATAGAGTTTCTGTTCGTCAGCCGAAAACTGCAAGCCATAAAATGATTTCTGAATCACCAGGGTATCCACAATTTTTTCAGCTTTCAGATCAATCAATTGAATCTGCTGTGTGCTTTGTCCGTTATTGGTTACTGCTGCATAACGACCAGATTTCCCAACGGCTACATTCAGCGGAAGATCTCCCAATGGAAAGGAACGGCCAGCGGGACTGAGTTTCCAACCATTAGGAAGTGTGATTGGCTGTGGCAATGCACCGGTTTGTGCCAACACAAACTGACTGAAGATCAAAGCGCAGGTGATTGAAAAAAATTGTTTCATTGTTGTTTTTTTATCTGGCTGATTTGGATAATCGTAGTTAGAGAAATTGCCCGTCCCATGCCATTAATCCCGGAGCCATGGGTACGGTAATCCGTATTGAAAATATTGCTGAAATATAAACTGGTAGTGAGTACTCCCTTTTCAAAACCACCGTAGGCATTCAGTAGGTTGAAGCCAGGTGTTCCGCCAGTAGGTATTCTGTTATCCGACTTATCTCCTGCTTCCAGCCTTCTCTGAGGCGAGGCATGATCATAAATCAAGCCTGCAGAGAAATTGCCCCTGGTATAACCGGCAGACATCCTGCTGTTGAATGGCGGAATCCTCCTCAATGGTTGTGTTTTGGTAATGCTCTCCCCGAATAGGCTCGTTGCTGAACCTGCTAATACCAGTCCCTTGAAAGGTACAAATGCTACCTGTGTTTCCCAACCCCTGATAAAGGCCCTATCAACATTCACTTTTGTATAGACATCATAACCAGCGATGGCAGCAGGAGTTTTGACCCTACTGATCAGTCCGGACAGATTTGTTCGAAATACGGAGGCAGAAAAACTTGTTTTCCTTGTGGCATATTTGACCCCACTTTCCATATTGAGAGAGCGTTCCGGTTTCAGGTCGTAGGCCGGAATTTCGTACCTGAAATCGACAATACCGAGGATACCCAAATCATCAATGTTGGGTGCCCTGAACCCTTCGCTCATATTGGCATAGGCATATAACTTTCCTGCAATCCTGTAACTGATGCCCCCTTGAAAAACCAGTGCACCAGGATTCAAGGCTACTTCGCCCAACGCCGGGTCTGTCAGTTTAGCCATATAACGGTTGTAACGCAATCCGGCTTCAGCATTCAGTCGGTTCCAATGGAAATGATGCATGCTGTAAACAGCCATATTCTGATAAGTTGCGCGGTCAGGATACAATCCCCTTTTATTTCCTTGAGGAAGCATTGCAGACGAATAATCGTTGCGGATACTCCTTATCTGATCATCATAAAGTTCTACCCCTGAGTTGGCATCCCAATAACCTGTAAATTTCATAAAGATATCTGCACCAGATGAGCGGGTACTTACAGCATCTCTTTCATACCTGGTGGTGTTGCTGCCGTTCTTCCTGGCATACCGTTCTTCTGTAATGAATTGTCTGGAAGTGAAGAAATCCATCTGCCGAATCAGCCCTTTTTGAAATAGCTTACGCACCTGCACATAACTGAACCCACGGCTGATAGGATCTGAAGTGTTTACAGCAAAATTTTCCAAACGATACTTGTGGTAAACCGGAACATTATCCTGAGCAAGCCAATGATTGGCCAACGTTATGTTCCAACCCTTACCTGCATCCACTTTGAGTTTGGCATCAATTGCCTTTTCCGTATAGCCTGAAGGTCGTTGGAAACCAGTGGTATCACCACCCTTGAGGTCACCAAACCTTTTGGTATCAGCTCCCAATACAAAGGCAATGCGATTTCCCTCGTAACTGATTTCTGGCCTCCAGGTTGTTTCCATCCCATTGCTTGTAATTCTCGATTGCATTTTTTCCTTCCACTCAGGCTTGTCCCGAAACTTTAGGTTCTGAGTATGAATGTTGATGACGCCTGTCATGGCATCGCTGCCATATTGAACAGACCCTGTTCCCTTCACCACCTCAATACGATCTACAATCAATGGGTCGATGAGTGTCATATACTGGTTCGGACCAAAACGGAAAATGGAATTATTCAAACGAATACCATCCACCAGAACTAATGATTGGTTTCCCGTCAGCCCCCGGACAAACGGTGATCCGCCGGCGTGGTTGGTCTTTTGAATGAATACTCCCGGAACGCCTTGAAGAGCTTCGGGTACCGTGCGGGACAGTTGGCAATTCAATTGATTGCGGTGCAGTACTTCTGCTGCATAAGGCAGACTGGCCAAGGCTTGCTCCTTTCGGGTTGCCGTCACTGTAACCTGTTCCATTTGCACTATGCTGTCTGGCCTTTCCTGGGCATATGATGTTGCCATCAGACCAGACAATGCAAATAAAAATTTAAACTTGTTCATACATCTTTTGCTTAATTCAATTTTCACCGTTGTTGAAACGGGTCCGCTGATCGTCTTCGTCATCCATGGCAGGCCCCTGCATGATTTTCCGCCAGTCGATATCCCGTTTATATTTCTTCATAGCCTTAGATGGATCAAAAACACGCTTGTCTGACAGTTCCAGTGTATAGGGCTTGTAATTGGGTTTAGGTGTGAAAAAATCACTCAACCCGGAAGCTGTTACATCATACTGATTCACATAAGGCACACCCAGAATATTGTATATCATTTTGAGGATGGAACCAAAATTGGCATGGGTATGCGAAACATAATTATGCTTCACATAAGGACCAGCCAGCATCAGGATACTCCTATGTGCATCTACATGATCAACACCACCCTGCGGGTCATCTTCAGTGATGACCACGAGCATATTTTTCCAATACGGTGTTCTGGAAAGGAAATGCAGGATTCGCCCAACAGCCAGGTCATTATCTGCCACATAACTGCTGGTATATGGATAGCCGTCCTCAGGACGTGGTGATGCAGTGTGGTCATTGGGAATCTGAACTGTTACCAATGCGGGCATCTTTTCCTTCCCTTTCAGCCACATTTTGGTGAACTCCATCTCAAATTGATTCATCCTGAACTGGTCGGGGATATTCATGTTGTACCCGGCATAATTACGACTGGTTCTTTTGAAAAGGGCATCCTGCATCGGCACCATCACCCCATGTGCTGCACCGGTGGCCGTATCATGCCATTCTTCACGCACATGAGCTGTTTCATTGGCTTCGCCGAAATTGTAGAAAGGAACACCTTTGCGTTCAAGTGCTTCCCAGAGTCCGCCTGTTTCCGCAAAATCTTCCGGATCCATGCTGCCTGTTGAACCCGGGAAACGCCTGCCGGGAGCGGGTGAAAAGAATTTGGCAGTCTTGCTGGTATTGGAATTGGTTTCCACCCATTCGTTGGGGATGACACCCATCATCCAGTGATGCCCATGAATCGATGCATCACTGTCGCAATAGAAATTATCTGAAAAAGCGAACTGTTTAGCGGCTTTATGGTGGTTTGGTGTAACATTGGCACCAGAAAAATAGAATGTATCTTTTGTGCTATTTTTCCCATTCACCTGGATTTTAATCTTACCGGTAACATTTGCATTTAAACCAAATCTCGCAAGGGTAGCATCACCCTTTGCACCCTCGATTTGTCCGAATACTTCATCATAAGTGCGGTTTTCCTTAGTGATATAAACCACATGTTTGATGGGCGTGTCTTTCTCACCGGGGAATGCCGGCAATGGATTGTTTGTTTTTTTTATCGGCACAACCTGATAGGTGTAATCAAGTACCTCTTTTGTAAAAACGGCAAGTGCCTCCGGGTTCGGTACAGACAGCCGTTGAAATGTGGCCAACTGGATATCACCAACAAAAGATCCCTGTTCAGGAGTTTTAAAATCTTTACCTCCATTGGCACCGGCCCCAAGTCCACGGCAGCTGATGATGTACATTTCTTTTTCGTCTGGCGAAAGTTTAACCCTTGTTGGTCCCCACCCTGTAGGTATCAGTCCAACTGTA
Organism: Bacteroidota bacterium; assembly: GCA_039805815.1. Lineage (GTDB taxonomy): Bacteria > Bacteroidota > Bacteroidia > Chitinophagales > Chitinophagaceae > Pollutibacter. The sequence continues at coordinate 7,953 of JBDLTO010000143.1, forward strand.
GCATCGGTTTTTGTATCGATAACAGCCACAGCATTAAACCCTAAAAGAGCAACAAAAAGGCGGGAGCCATCTTTTGAAATGGTTACACCAAAAGGCAGCAAGCCTCTGTATTTATCTAGTCGGGCATCTACCTTGATGGGTATGTGCCTTGTGATTTTTCCCTGAGTATAATCGATAACAGCGATATTGTCGTTTGTAGCATTGGTAACATAAGCCAGGTTGCCGTGGATGGCAATGCTATTGGGGCTGGATCCGCCGATGACTTCGGCATCCTCAACCATTTCTCCAACCTTGTAGCCAGTTTTCAATTTGGAGGTTACCTTGTTTGTTCCAAGGTCGATGGTAAAAACACTCATGGACTCATCCACATTGGGATCACCAACACCGGGGATAACTTTTCCATCAACCACGGTGCCCTCTCGGGACTCCGGTGTATTATGACCGAACGGATGATGGTTGATAACCATGCTATCGTAATTATCAGGTGTCATGCCTTTAACGAGTGGATAGGCATACATGCCAACATTAGCAACAATAGCTGTTTTATTATCTTCACTGATGGCAAGTCCAAACGGCAGTCTACCAACTGGAATGGAGGCCATTATGGAACGGGTAGTTGCATCAATCCTGACCAGCCTGTAGTTGGCCTGATCAAGCACAATTATTTCGTTGGTAGATGACAGGTAAATGAGGTCTGAAGTGAAACTATCCTGAAAAAACAGGTTGCCTGATTGGCCATCAAGTGTGTAAGTGTTGACAATACGCAGGCTGTCTGTGTCAAAAGCGATTACTGTTCCGGCATCACCACCGCTCAGAAATACTGTTCTAGAGTCTTTGTAAAAAGAGGCGCCTAGGAGTGACCCTTTTGTGAATGGCGAAACAGTGGTATTGGCATAATCAGGCACACGCACAATCCTATCAGCATCCAGGTGGAATATCGTAAGCACCCCATTATGCAGACTTACTGCCCGCTTCCCATCGGGAGAAACAGTTAAACCAAAAGGATCATGGGTGATGCGCGTCACTTTTCCTGCAGGCTTTACAAATCTGCCACTTGGCAATACTGAAATACCATCAGGATTGATTGCAGTGTACATCATTTTACCAGGCACTTCAAGCATTTGCTGAGCTGAAAGCTGTGTACTAAAGAGAAAAAGAAATGAAAAAAATGAGTGCTTCAGACGTTGCGGTAACATGGTATAAATTTAAGCTATTTGTTACATATTTGAGCCCCTGCACTTGCAGGGGCTCATGGGTATTACATAGCACTAGCTGATGTCTATTTGTTTAACCACATCTTGGTATTGAGGTCATCTGTATTCCCCTGACGAGATACAGCTTCCTTGCGGTTGTCACCATTTAAAGATTGCTCGATAACAGGATAAATGAAACGAACTGGAACAAGGTTATTGTTGAGGTTGTTGGCCCCTGGCATAATAGCTGGACTTCCAGTTCTACGCCAGTCATACCATGCTTCCAATCCTGTGAAGTAATTGGCAATCCAGCGCTGCAGATAAATTTTATCCAATTTTTCCGCAGGAGTACCTGTATATGCCACAGCTGGTTGTGTAAAATAATCTGCTGCAGGTTTTACGTTTATTCCATAAGAAGCAGGAACTACTGAAGTCCAATAGTCAAAGTTAGCCTGAATACCAGAAGTATAATAGGTGGCTGCATCACCAGCTGTGATGAGGCCCTTCTCCCTTGCTTCTGCCAACAGAAGCTGCTGCTGCGAATAGGTCATGATAATACCTCTTGGTGCAGCCGGATCTGGGGGAGCTTGTCCAGCATCATTACAAACGAGGCATGCAAAGGTGTAACCAACACGGGAAACACCTTGTGGACCACCATTATAGTTCAATGCCTGTACGTCACCCAATCCGTTTGGAATACCTTCTACTACAGGATTTCCGGCAGCTATAGATTTTTGAGAAGGCCTGCCAAATACTGCTAGACGGGAATCTTTCAAGCTTGTAAGTCTGTCACTTAATGTTTTACTCACCCTGATTTCATCAAAAGAACCTACTCTTGAACCGTAAAGGGGCCATTGATAAGGAGCTAGGACCTGATATTTCTGCTCTGCATTGTCTGCATTACCGGTGAATATGGGATTATTGACAGGATCTGAAACAATAGCCTGTAATTCAGTTGCCACATTTCTCTTGGCAGAAATACGCATCAATGTTCTTATTCTCAATGCGTTTGCCAATCTTCTCCATTTGATGATGGCGCCTGTACCACCATTGTACAAAACATCACCTCCAATGGCATTGGTGCTTGCACCCAGGATTTCATTTGCCTTTTTCAGATCTGCAAGAATGCTGGTGTAAATATCTTCCTGCTTGTCATACTTAGGGAGATAAGTACCTGACTGCTTGGCAAGTCCTGCCTCACTGTATGGCACATCTCCATAAGCAGCAGTAAGTGACTCGAACATATATGCCTTCAGGATAAGGGCAACGCCATTGTAGCTGTTCTTATTGTCATTACC
>JBDLTO010000144.1:0-7887 GCA_039805815.1 Bacteroidota bacterium
ACCTGGTTGGATGATGGCTTGATGCAACAGATGGCTATGGAGCACAACCAGCCCGAAACGGTTTTCTTTGTGCGGGAGGGGGATGTGTATCATATCCGTTGGTTTACCCCTACCGTAGAAGTAGATATATGCGGACATGCCACTATTGCCTCAGCTTATGTTTTATACAACATCCTTGGTTATACCGGAGAACAGATCAATTTCTTTTCCCACCAAAGCGGTCCGCTTTCAGTATATAAAACCGGAGAATTGCTCACCCTGAATTTCCCAACGGATACCCTGAATCCTGTAGCGCTTGATGACCAGCTTAAGCGCTGTTTTCAGGAATCACCACTGGAAGCCTACCGGGGCAGAAACGATTACATGGTTGTTTTCTCCAGTGAAGAGCAGATCAGGGAGATGCAGCCCAACTGGCAGCAGATTGCCACATTACAGTCGCGTGGACTCATCGTCACCGCCAAAGGTAATGAAGTCGATTTTGTCTCCCGTTGGTTTGGTCCGCAAAGCGGCATCAACGAAGATCCGGTCACTGGTTCTGCCCACACCACCCTTATTCCTTATTGGCGGGAAAAACTCGGCAAAGATGAAATGACTGCCCTGCAGGTTTCCGACCGCTGTGGCAAACTGCATTGCGTTTACCGCGGCGATCGGGTCCTGATCAGCGGGAAGGCAAGGCTGTACATGGAGGGAGTGATTTATGTGTAATCATTTAACAAACTCATCTGCAAAATTGATGTATTGCTGCCAATCTTTGGGTAACATCACTGTTACAAATGAGAGTATAAATCAGCCAAAACAGTATTTAAAAATATTAAATTGGCTGATATAGCTTAAAAAAACAGCCAAAAAGTCCTATTTTTACCCATTAATGGTGATTATGAAACTTCAACCAGACATTGTAGGTAGAAAAAAAGAGCAGGAAAAACTCCAAAAAGCCTTAAAAAGTAAAAAGTCAGAATTTTTGGCCTTGTATGGCAGAAGGAGAGTGGGCAAAACATTTCTTATCCGGCAGTATTTTAAGCAAAGGTTTACATTCCAAATTACAGGTCTTGCCAATGCCGATACACAGCAGCAATTGTTCAATTTCGATACTGAAATCGGCAGGCAGTCGCCTCTTGTGTTTGAAATGCCTTCCAAGAATTGGTTAATCGCTTTTCAGCGACTAATACAGTATCTGGAAGTTATATCACTCCAAGAGAAAAAAATAATTTTCATTGATGAGCTTCCGTGGTTTGATACCAATAGCTCTGATTTTATGATAGGCTTGGAGCATTTTTGGAATAGTTGGGCTTCAAATCGGAAAGATATCTTGCTGATTGTTTGTGGTTCGGCAGCTTCTTGGATGATTAATGAACTGCTCAATAATGCTGGCGGTTTGCATAACCGCGTGACCCAAAAAATGAAAATCAGTCCTTTTAATTTGCTGGAAACCGAGGAAATGTTATTGTCAAAAAATGGGGCTTTTGACCGTTATCAAATCATTCAACTCTACATGGCATTGGGAGGAATTCCCTATTATTTGGATGCAGTTCAGCCAGATTTGAGTGCTACCCAAAATATTCAGGAGTTGTTTTTTGAGGCGGGCAGCTTGTTGCGAAACGAATTTTTTAATTTGTATCGTTCACTTTACAGAAAACACGAGGTTTATGAAAAGATTGTGGAAGTGCTATCAAGCAAAAACAAAGGAATGCATCGTAGCGAGATCATTCAAGAGTCGGGACTAGCATCAGGAGGAACACTTTCCAAAGTTTTAGCAGATTTAGAGGAAAGTGGATTTATAAGTTCTTATCATTCATTAGAAGGCAAACTAAAAAAAATTACATACAGACTATCAGATTATTACACTTGGTTCTATTTTAAATTCATCAAGAATAATAAGTTGAGTGGAACCAATGCATGGTTGAACATGATAGATAATCCAGCCTATAGAGCATGGCAAGGCTTTACATTTGAACAAGTATGTTTAGATCATATCTTGTCCATAAAAAAGGCATTGGGTATCAGCGGAATTCAATCACAGCATCATTCATGGCGTGGTGGGATAGAAGGTAAAACTGCTCAAATAGATTTACTTATTGACCGACGAGACCAAGTGATAAACCTATGCGAATGTAAATTCTCCTTGGATTCCTTCACCATTGATAAAGCATATGCTGAGAACCTAAGATCGAAAATAACAACCTTCAAATCTGCAACCAACACTAAAAAGGCCGTGTATTTAACCATGATAACAAGCTACGGTATTGATAAAAACAAATATGCCAATCAATTGGTTCAGAATGAAGTCACAATGGATGATTTGTTTCAGTAAAATTACATCTCGGCCAAAGTGTTTTTCAATATCCGATTATGTTCCAGGCAAATTCTAATGTGTTTTTCAAGGCAATAGGGTACATATAAGTGGAAAGCCAGGCTTTATATGACTGGTACGATCTATCTATAATGACCGTGTATTATGATCTAGACAATTGAGTCTACTATTCACAGCATGATAAAACTATAAAAATAGTTGTATAACTAGATAATTAGTTATATGTTTGTATAACTATAAAAATAGTTGTGAATGATCAAGACACTTACCAAGGCTGAAGAGCAGGTCATGCAGGTACTTTGGAAACTCCAGAGGGGTTATCTGAAAGACATCGTGGATGCCATGCCGGAGCCCAAGCCGCACAGCAATACAATTTCCACAGTCATCAAGATTTTGATCGATAAAGGGTTTATTGATCACGAGGTGCATGGACGTGTGCATTGTTATTTTCCTAAAGTGAGCAAAGAAGAATATTCCGGATCAACCATTAAGAGTATAGTAGACGGATATTTTGAAGGATCTTTTGCCGATGTGGTATCCTTCATGGTCCAGCAAAAGGACCTGAAAGTTGCTGACCTGGAATTGTTGCTCCAGGAAATGAAAAACAAAAAGTAATCAATATGCAACCCATCTTGTTTTATTTGCTGAAAGTTATTCTTTGCAGTGCTGTTCTCTATGCTTATTACCTGATTGCTTTGAAGGATCGCAAGTTTCATTATTACAACAGGTTCTATCTGCTTGCGATCGTTCTTTTTTCTTGGATCGTTCCAATGTTCAATATCACCTTGACATACGACAAAAGCAGTGGTTTGAACAAGCCCTATCAGTTGTTCGAGGTCATTGCAGATAACAATGGCAGTTTTGAGGAAAAGATGCAGGCTGTTACACCAACCTTTGACTGGAGTCTTGTATTCAATGTAATGGTGATTGGTGTTTCATTGATCGTTGCTGTTGGGTTGGTACGTTCACTGATCAGGATCTATCAACTCATCAGGACAAATCCTTCCTTGAAAATGGAGGGGCTAAATTTGATACTAACAGAAGCAAAGGGTACCCCTTATTCCTTCTTTTCTTACATATTTTGGAACAGGGCGATTGATCTGGAAAGCAAGATCGGAAAACAAATGCTCGCACATGAATGGGTTCATGCCCGTCAAAAACATTCTGCTGATAAATTATTTCTGGAATCCATGATGATCTTAGGCTGGTTCAATCCCATCTTCTGGATTTTGAAAAAGGAATTGTATCTGATCCACGAGTTCATAGCCGATGATCGTTCCATAGAGAATAATGATAGTGCTCAGCTTGCAGAACTATTGTTGACAGCAGCATATCCCCGCCAACAGACCATGTTAACACATTCCTTCTTTTTTTCACCCATCACAAGACGCATCAAGATGATTAAACAAAACAGCTCAACCCAATCCAGTTATTTTAGGCGCATCATTGTATTGCCAATTGCCGCATCCTTGTTTTTCTTGTTTGCGTTCCGAACACATGGCGTCACTATTGAACATCCTGCAGTTAACAATCAATATACTGTAGTTTTGGATGCAGGTCATGGTGGACATGACCCTGGCGCTACATCAAGTAACGGTATAACAGAATCAGAAATGAATTTGGCTTTGGCTAAAAGAGTTGTTGCCTTGAACAAAAACGCCAACATCCGATTTGAGTTATCGAGGGATAAAGACGAATTTATTAAGCTAACGGATAGAGCAATCTATACTGTTGAGAAAAAGGCAGATCTGTTTATTTCCATTCACATGAATGCTTCACCTAGCAATCAGCGAAGCGGATTGGAAATATATTGTCCCCAGCAGGGCTCTGTAGGTTTTTTAAGAAGCCTACCCTTAGCAGGAACTATGAAATTATCTCTTGATGGTGTGTTTAAAAGCGCTACTATTAAAACAAGAAAAGATAAAATTTGGGTACTACAGCAGGCTAATGTTCCAGCTATCTTGATTTTACCAGGGTATATTACCAACCCTAAAGATCTTTCCAATATACAAGCTAGACAAGAAGAAATTGCATCCAAAATTCTTCAGGGTATCGAAAATTATTTGGCACAAAAAGAGAAAGGCTATATCAAGCTTCCAACCAAGTCAGAATTCGAGCAAACTTTACCTAGCACAACAAGTACTTCAGATGCCGTGAGATTCACTCCACCAGTAATCATTTCGGACACAGTACTATTCACCCCGCCAGTGATCATTTCGGACACATCAACATTCACTCCACCAGTAATTATTAAGAATAAGGTCGAGATTGTTTTTGATCCATCCATGACCTTGGCTGAACTTGAAAAAATAAAGATAGGTTTGAGAAAAGAAAAGATCGATTTGAATTTTGAAAAATTAGCTTTCAGTCCGGTTGATGGGAAATTGAATTTCATCAAGTTTCATGTTGATTGTCAAGATGGGTTTAAAGGTTCTGCCGAATACCCTATTTCCAATAATAAAAAAGTTGGTTTTTACCGGGATTATGACTCAAATGCTAAATCTTCTTTTGGTATTGGTATTCTTGGTGAGTGATTTGATATAAAAGATGTTTTGCTGTTAAATTGGGGTTAAAAACTCCCTACCTGTCCAGGAGGGGAGTTGTTTGATCAAACTTGATAATCACATCACGTCAGAAATAAACTGATGACTTAAAAAACTGGCCGCAAGGCCATTTTTTATTTAATGAAAGTAAATTCTAAAAAACAGAAAATAATTTTAATTTCATGAAAATCTGACAAGAGGTTGTGTCAAGTTGTATATTCAATTGGATGCATCAACCGTTCAGTTTAAAAATTATTAGTCAATGAAATATCATATTAAATCTAAAAGAGAATACCACCAAACCATGGTTCAGGTCTATGACTTGATGAACAAAGGTGAACATTCACTTTCTGAAGATCAGTTATCGAAGCTGTCCGTAATGGCTGAAGCGGCTGAAAAATATGAGAATGAGGTATTGGGTTTAGGAGTGTTGAAAACGCCTAAAACCATTCCAGAAATGGTTGAGCTCAAAATGTTTGAGCAGAAAATCTCTCAAACAACCTTGGCTGAAAAACTTGGTTTTTCTCCTTCAAAGGTTTCTGAAATTCTTTCAGGCAAAAGAAAGCCTGATGTTCCTTTCTTAAAAGGGATCTACGAAAAGCTGCAAATTGATGCTGATTTTCTACTCAAACATGTGTGAATGCTGTTTTACGAAATTGATTAAATTCACACAATCATTGATTCAATGAATTGTTCTTCTCATGAAAAAATATTGCACACGTCAGATCCTATTCTTGTTGAGTCTGGTTGTAACAGGATTATCATTACTTGCTTCCAAGCCTGAAAGCCTGCTGCCATGGATCAAGGAAAACTTTCAGTTGGCAGCAGCCAAAACCAAAGCCATGGCTGAAGCTTCAGGCGACAGCAGCCGGATTCCGGTGACCATGAAAACAGCAGGAAAGCCGCATCTGGCTAACCTGTACGACTGGCGGAGCGGATTTTTTGCGGGTAATATGTGGCTTCTGTATGAATATACTGGTGATGCGCAATGGCAGCTGGAAGCGAGAAAATGGACAGCTGCATTGGAGCCACTGAAAGACTTCAAAGATCACCATGATCTGGGTTTCATGATGTATTGCAGTTTTGGTGCGGGCTACCGGCTCACCAACGATGCACGTTACAAGGATATGCTGGTGCAGGGTGCACGATCTCTTTGTACCCGCTTTGATGAAAAAACGGGCACTATCAAATCATGGAATAGCTTCAAAAGCTGGACTACCGGAACCGTATACAGATTCCCGGTTATCATCGATAATATGATGAACCTGGAACTCCTCTTTTTTGCCAGCAAAGTCACCGGTGATCCATATTTCAAAAAGGTGGCCATCACGCATGCCAATACTACCTTAGAAAACCATTTCCGCAAGGATTACAGCGCCTACCATGTGGTTTGTTACGACGAGCAAACGGGTAAAGTAGTTGCCAAAGAATCAGCTCAAGGCTATGCACATGAATCGGCATGGTCTCGTGGACAAGCATGGGCACTTTATGGGTATACCATGACTTACCGCGAAACCGGTGATAAAAAGTACCTGAAACATGCACGCGGATTGGCCAACTACCTGATGAAACACCCAAATCTGCCTGCAGATAAAGTGCCTTACTGGGACTACCACGCTGGGAATCCAGCATACACACCTTGTGGCACGAATGCTGCAAAATATACATCAGGGGTACAGCTACGCGATGCGTCAGCTGCAGCCGTCATTGCTTCAGCGTTGTTGGAATTGTGTGATTATGTTCCCAAAAAAGAAGGTGCTGAAATGATCGCTTTTGCGGAAGCGTCACTGAAAAGCTTGTCGTCTCCGGCATACAGAACTCCCATGGGTGCCAATGCCAATTTCCTGCTGGCACATTCCGTGGGCAGCATTCCTCATGGTGGTGAAATTGATGCTCCCCTGATTTATGCTGATTATTATTTCCTGGAAGCATTGCTGAGATTGAAAAAACGGGTGTCCTGATTTTGGTTAAAAGATTTCAGTTCTGTTGACCCTTTCCCACCTTTTGGCGTTTACATTCTTTCTCTACTTGCTGCTGATTAAATCAGGAAACATTTACAGATTCACTTAACTCTCATCTATATATTCATTTGAAAGAGCTTGTAAAAAATGGAAAAGATAAGAGCTTTATACCCAGATGTATTAAAAAAATAAATAGAAGCGGTAAAATGAATTTAGGAATTCTATCATTTAGATACATTACTATCTGCTTGAATTTGTTGATTGGAATTGGATTAGCTGCTCAACCCAATCATGATCAGTACCTCCTTCCAACGATCAGTGGAACGGGCATGATGGCACAATTGGTAGCCGAATTTGAAGCAAAATCGTTACAAAACAACCGCATCAATCAACTCAAATCCACCAAAAACCTGGTGGCTCTTTGGGATTTTAAAGAACCGGAAGGCCAGGCTAAAAAAGCCATCGGGCAAGGAGAATTTCCTTTAACAGAACAGAATGGAAAGCTACCCCGCATGTCTGAAGGCCCCTTGTCTGGCTATTCAATTCAGTTTGGCAACAAAGCATTCTTGTCATTGCCCAACGCTGCAGTTGGCCAACTCAATATTAATGGCATGAAGCAAGGCGTGACAGTGTTGGCCTGGGTAAAATGGACAAGAGAACAAACGGGTTTTGTGGGAGGCATGTGGAACGAATACCAGGATGGAGGCAAAAGGCAATATGGCCTGTTTGTTTCGCTGCCTCATTACAATGGAAAAAATCAGGTATGCGGACATATTTCTCAAACCGGCAAACCAACACCGCCTTTCCCTTATTCCTGTGATTATGCTGCCAGCAAACAGGAAGTTCCTGCCAATCAATGGGTCTGCATCGCATTTACCTATGACGGGAAAAACATCAAATCCTATTTGAATGGGATTTTTGAGCAACGTGAACCTGAATTGATCAACAATACCAAGGGTTTTGAAGGCTATCCCGATGGCTTGGTACAATCCAAGAATCCTTATCATTTCCCTTATGGCTTGGGCAACAACGGTTCTGATTTTACGGTTGGTGCAGTACTGCTAAAAAGTGG
>JBDLTO010000145.1:0-3734 GCA_039805815.1 Bacteroidota bacterium
GCCTTCGCAGAATTGTTGTTAAAACGGATTAACGGAAAAGTTATCATACAAAGGGTAATGTCCGGATGAATACAAGTGATTAAAATGAACTAATTTTGACCTTTAGCAAGAACTGAAGCCCATGTTTAAACTTTTATCAGGATTATTTGGTGGTAGCAAATCAGAAAAAGACGTCAAAGCCATCGCTCCCATTGTAAGACAGATCAATCAGCATTTTAGCACGTTTTCAGGTATCAGCAATGATGACCTAAGGAATAAAACGGTGGAATTCCGGAGCAGGATAAGCGAACACCTGCGGGAAATTGACAATAATATAGAGGCGCTTAATGCGCAGGCTGAAACCTTACCTGCTGAAGACATCTTAGGCAGGGATGACATATACAAGCAGGTAGACGAACTCAAGAAAAAGCGAAATGAGCAAATTGAGGAAGTTTTGCAACAGATTCTTCCTGAGGCCTTTGCTGTTGTAAAAGAGGCAGGTCGCCGTTTTAAAGAACACGATGAGCTTGTTTCCACGGCTACGGCACTCGATAGGGAACTTTGTATCCGTAAAGACTATGTAAAAATACAAGGGGAACAATCTGTGTTCAAGACAAGCTGGATGGCTGCAGGAAGCCTGGTTAACTGGAACATGGTTCATTATGATGTCCAGCTTATTGGCGGAACAGTTCTGCATCAGGGTAAAATTGCAGAAATGTCTACCGGCGAAGGCAAGACACTCGTCTCAACACTCCCGGCCTACCTCAATGCCCTTGCAGGTGAAGGTGTGCACATTGTAACTGTGAATGACTACCTGGCAAAAAGAGATTCCGAATGGAATGGCACTTTGTTTGAATGGCTAGGATTATCTGTTGATTGCATAGACAAGCATCAGCCACATTCCGATGCCAGGAGGAAAGCATACCTCGCTGACATCACCTATGGCACCAACAATGAATTTGGGTTTGATTATTTGAGAGATAACATGGTTCATTCACCAGATGAAATGGTGCAGCGTAAGCATCATTTTGCAATGGTGGATGAGGTGGACAGCGTATTGATTGATGATGCCAGGACACCATTAATTATATCCGGACCAGTTCCCAAAGGGGATGATCAGCAATTCCACATTCACAAACCAAGGATTCAGCAGCTTGTAGATGTGCAAAAACAGGTTGTGATCCGTTCATTGCAGGAAGCTAAAAAACTAATCACTGAGGGTAAAGATGGCCCCCAGGATGGAGGTTTACAATTAATGAGGGCTTACAGGGGCTTACCCAAAAACACTGCGCTCATCAAATACCTCAGTGAACCCGGCATAAAAGTTAAACTTCAGAAATCTGAAAACTACTTTTTGGCGGAACAGCAAAAGCATATGCCTGAGGTTGACGAAGAGTTGTATTTCCATATAGACGAAAAAAATAACCAAGTTGAACTAACGGACAAAGGGCTGCATTTTATCACACAAAATGAATCAGACGCCAATTTCTTTGTTTTACCAGACTTGTCCGTTGCACTTGCTGAAATTGAGCAAGGAAATGAAACACAGGAAGAAAAACTGGCAAAAAAAGAAGACCTGATTCAGGATTACTCTCAGAAGGCGGACAGGATACATACCATCCAGCAGCTTTTGAAAGCCTACACTTTGTTTGACAAGGATATTGAGTACGTGGTCATGGAAGGACAGGTGAAAATCGTGGATGAACAGACCGGCAGGATCATGGAGGGCAGAAGGTATAGCGATGGTTTACACCAGGCTATCGAAGCGAAGGAAAATGTGAAAATTGAGGCAGCTACACAAACCTATGCCACCGTTACCTTGCAAAACTATTTCAGGATGTACCATAAGCTGGCTGGTATGACAGGCACAGCTGAAACAGAAGCAGCAGAATTATGGAATATCTATAAGCTTGACGTAGTATCCATCCCTACCAATCTTTCTTTAGTAAGAAAAGACCAGGAAGACCTTGTTTACAAGACAAAAAGAGAAAAATTCAAGGCTGTAATTGATGAAATTGAACAACTCCGGAACGCAGGCAGACCAGTTCTTGTGGGTACTACTTCTGTTGAAGTATCAGAGTTGCTGGGCAGAATGCTCCAGCAAAAAAAGATTCCACATAACGTATTGAATGCCAAACAGCATGCCAGAGAAGCCCAGGTGGTGGCCGAGGCAGGATTGGCAGGTAATGTTACCATTGCGACCAACATGGCAGGCAGGGGTACAGATATCAAACTTGGACCAGGCGTCAAGGAAGCAGGTGGTCTGGCCATTATAGGTACAGAGCGGCATGAAAGCCGGAGGGTAGATAGGCAGCTTCGCGGACGTGCAGGCAGACAGGGTGATCCAGGATCGTCACAGTTTTATGTGTCACTGGAAGATGACCTGATGCGGATGTTTGGCAGTGACCGGATTGCCTCATTGATGGACAGGATGGGCTACAAGGAGGGAGAGGTTATTCAGCACAGCATGATTACCAAGAGCATTGAAAGAGCACAGAAAAAAGTTGAGGAAAACAACTTTGGTATCCGTAAGCGTCTGCTTGAATATGATGATGTGATGAACAAACAGCGTAGCGTTGTTTACAGTAAACGCTCACATGCACTTTTTGGAGAGAGACTTGCACTCGACCTCGACAACGCCTTTTATGGAGTTGCCACACAACTCGTGAACCAATACGCAGGAGGGTCTGATTATGAAGGATTTAAGCTGGCCGCAATTATGCATTTCAGCATAGACACGACGATAGCTGCCCAGGAACTGGAAAAAGGTCAAATCAATGACTTATCCGATAAGTTATATAAAGAAGCCATTAACCATTACCAGTTTAAAAAACAAAACCTTGCTAAACAAGCCCTTCCAGTTTTCCAGAATGTCAGGCTCACACAAGGTAATCATATTGTAAATGTTGTTGTGCCGGTTACGGACGGCAAGAAGACTATTAATATCCTTACCAACCTAGACAAAACCATCGGCAGCAAAGGTCTTGAGCTGAGTGCTTCATTGGAAAAAAACATAACACTGGCTATTATTGATGATTCATGGAAGGAACATCTTCGCGCCATGGATGACCTGAAGCAAAGTGTTCAAACGGCAGTTTATGAGCAAAAAGATCCATTAGTCATCTACAAGCAAACAGCATTCGGATTATTTTCAAATATGGATGGCGAGGTAAATCGTGAAATTGTTTCTTTCTTATGTCACGCTGGCTTACCATTAGAAAACAACAACGGAGGTGTAAGAGAAGGTCGGGAAAGTAGGACAGACATGAGTAACATGAAAATCCGAAAAGATTCTGTTGAAACTCAGGGACCCGCTGAAATGATGGATGGCGAAAACGAGTACCATGACCCGTCAAATATCAAACAAGAGCCTGTTAGGGTTGGTCCAAAAGTTGGCAGAAATGATCTTTGTCCGTGTGGAAGTGGTAAGAAATTTAAGTCCTGCCACGGCCGTGACCAGGTATAACTTAACCCGCTTATATTGAGTAAACAAAGCACCATAGTGTTTTTATTGGTTAGTTTGCACATTACAACTGTAGCGCAGATAGGTAAAAGTGTACATGTTAAGAGGGATCCCAGAGTAGACAAACTTGTAGAGAAACAAATTGAAATCAACAATTTATCTGCACAAGGAAGAATTGTCATCGAACAGGGATACAGGTTATTGGTTGTAAGCACCAACAAAAGAGACCAGGCAATGGAAGTCCGGTCAGTACTTTTAAAAGAATACCCTGAATACAAGACTTATATGTCAT
>JBDLTO010000146.1:0-4310 GCA_039805815.1 Bacteroidota bacterium
GACTTCGGTTCCCAATACACACAACTAATTGCCAGGGCAGTAAGAGAAGCAAATGTATATTGTGAAATCATTCCGTATCACAAAGAGATAGATTTTTCAGAAGATTTGAAAGGTATTATACTATCTGGTTCTCCTTTTTCTGTAAATGATTCTAATGCGCCTGAAGTTGATATAAGGGCCTTGGCTTCCAAGAGAAATATCCTTGGTATTTGTTATGGAGCACAATCCACAGCCAAACAATTCGGAGGTAGGGTTGAACGGTCTGCAAAAAGGGAGTATGGAAGAGCTATATTGGAAACCGGTTCAGCACATCCGATTCTTCTAGAAGTTCCTGAAACATCCCAGGTCTGGATGAGCCATGGCGACTCAATTCTAGAATTACCAGACAATGCCAGTGTTCTGGCAACAACATCTTCTATTCCTGTGGCGGCATTCCAATTAAATGAAACTGGACTTCATGAAATAGTAGGATTACAGTTCCATCCTGAGGTTTACCATTCTGAATTTGGAAAAAAAATTATCCGAAATTTCTTATTCTCTATTTGCGGATGCAATGGAGAATGGACCTCAGCACATTTCATCACTGATACTGTTGCTGCACTTAAGGAGCAAATTGGCGATAAAAAGGTTGTAATGGCGTTGAGCGGCGGAGTTGATTCAACCGTAGCGGCAACCCTTATCCATAAAGCAATCGGTAAAAACCTGTATGGCATATTTGTTGATAATGGCGTACTCAGAAAAGATGAATTCGCAGCCGTCTTAAAAACGTATGAACAGCTAGACTTGAATGTCAAAGGTGTTGATGCAAAAAATGAATTCTACCAAGCTTTATCCGGATTAACCAATCCCGAAGAAAAAAGAAAAGCTATAGGCAAGACGTTCATTGATATATTTGACCAGGAAGCACAATTATTGAGCGATATTTCTTTTTTAGGACAGGGAACAATTTATCCCGATGTCATAGAAAGTGTATCAGTACATGGTCCGTCTGTAACAATCAAGTCTCATCATAATGTTGGAGGACTACCTGAAACCATGAAACTAAAGTTGGTGGAGCCCCTTCGATTCCTTTTCAAAGATGAAGTGAGAAGAGTTGGCCAGGAGTTGGGTATCCCTGATGATTTGCTTTTCAGACATCCTTTCCCGGGGCCTGGACTTGCCATTCGAATTTTGGGAGAGATAACACCTGAAAAGGTTGACCTCCTCCAGCAGGCAGACCATATTTACATACAACTACTTAAAAAGCATGGGTTATATAACCAGGTGTGGCAGGCAGGAGCAATCCTGCTACCTGTTAAATCAGTTGGAGTGATGGGTGATGAAAGAACTTATGAATTTACAGTGGCATTGAGAGCTGTCACTTCAGTTGATGGCATGACAGCCGATTGGGCACATCTTCCATACAGTTTCCTGGGAGAAATCTCCAACGAAATAATAAACCAAGTCAGAGGCATAAACAGGGTTGTTTATGACATATCCAGTAAACCACCTGCCACAATAGAATGGGAATAATTGAGTAATTTTGGTGGATGAAAACCACCCTATTTCTAATTTCCATGTTCTGTGTTACAACAGCTTTTACAAAGGAAAAAAAAACAACAGTTGAAGTTGGGTTATTCAGTTCATTATACCTTGATCAGCATTTCAATCATGAAAATGAACTAATTAATCCCCGTGATTTTCCAAAACAAGCACTTTCCTCACTTGAATTCTATGAAGGGGCTGCACTCGCCATAGATTCTCTGAATGCTATTGGGAAATCTATAAGCCTTAAGCTTTACGATGTACAAAGTTATCAGGGGAACATCAGCAAAGCTTTTGAAAATGGGGACTTTGAACAATTGGATATGATTATTGCACAGGTTGGTGGTAATGAATTTTTCCAGCTAGCAATCATCGCAAATGAAATGAATATTCCAATAATTAATGCTACGTACCCCAATACCAGAGGCATTTCAGCGTCACCAAATTTATATATTGTAAACCCCAGAATTAATGTACACCTCGAACTAATCTACCAAAAAATTGGAAGAAACTGGAAAACTGCCAATATTGTTTGGTTCACCAAAGAAAAGGCGACAGAAAAACAACTTGAAAATATTTTCGGAAACTTAAATAGTCAACAGGGGAAAAATGGACTGCAGTATAAAACTGCCTATTTGAAAGAAGATTTCAACATTACGGATGTTGCCAAATATTTTGACAGTATCAAAACAAACGTGTGGGTATTGGGAAGCTTTGATGAAGCCTTAGCTGCAAAATTTTTGAGTGCGGCAAACAATGTGTTACCAAAAGAAAGATTACATCTTATTGGAATGCCCAATTGGGAGTCTTTAAAAGAAATACAAGCCAAACAATATTCAAACATGGCTATCTATTATACCATGGCTTTCTATTTGCCCCATGAAAATTTATTTGTCAAGCAAATGGATGAAATTTACAAAACGTCTATGGGGTTAAAATGTCCAATAATGGCCCTAAAGGGTTTTGAAATCACCTATTATTTTTGTTCTCTACTGGATAAATACGGCAAAATCAAAACCGGTCAACCAGCAGATGCAAGTTTTAAAGTATTAACCGATTTTGATTTTCAGCCTGTACAATTGAATCCTGCCTCCAGTGAGGCTGATTTTATTGAAAACAAAAAAATTAAATTAATCAGAAGGTTTAACAACCATACCCTCCCCTACTACTAGTCAACCCAATCAGCTACGAAAATGTTGGTATCTCGAGTTCCACCATTATTTCTGTTTGAACAAAAAACAACCTTTTTCCCATCGGTGCTGAACATTGGGAAAGCATCAAAACCCTTGTCGCGACTAATTTTCTTCAAATCAGATCCATCCTCATTCATTGTATATAGATTAAATGGAAATCCTCTTTTATACTCATGGTTTGATGCAAAAATTATTGTTTTACTATCAGGCATATATGCAGGAGCCCAATTTGCCTGTCCAAGTTTACTCACTTGCTTAGCCTGAGTTCCATCCGCATTTGCAATCCAAACCTCCATTTGGGTTGGGGCAACAAGGTTTTCCTTCAAGAGATCCTTGTATTCCTTAACTTCATTTTCAGTCTGAGGACGGGAAGCTCTCCAAATAATTTTGGTACCATCTGGGCTAAACCAAGCGCCACCATCATAACCAAGCTGATTGGTTATCCTTTTGGTCTTGCCAGATTTTAAATCCATTGTATAAAGATCGATATCACCATCCCTCGTTGAAGTAAACAACATCGTTTTGCCATCGGGTGAAATAGTTGCTTCTGCATCGTAGCCAGGATTATCTGTTAACTGCCTGGTTATTTTACCGTCCATATTGGAGACAAAAATGTCATATTCTGGATAAAGTGGCCAAATATACTTATTGCCATATTTTGCCCTGTCTGGAACAGGTGGACAAGCTTCACTGGCATGGTGAGTAGATGCGAAAACAACATGTTTGTTGTCTTTCAGAAATGCCCCGCAAGTTGTTCTGCCCTTCCCGGTACTTACCAGTTTAGGTTCAAATTTTTCATTTGCGCGCTCAGGAATCTTGCCAACATAAATCTGATCACAAGGAATTCCCTCTTTTGCGTAAGTTTTCTGGAACACGAGCCATTTGCCGTCAAAACTGAAATAGGCCTCTGCATTATCCCCGCCAAAAGTTAGTTGACGGATATTCTTAAAATGTGATTCAGCTGCATACTGAAGGCTATCCTGAGCCGATGTATCATGCATGCTGAAAAAACAAAAGATGATTAAGAATGGAGCAACAAACTTGAAAGCAGTTAAAGATTTAATCATAAATGGATTTTATTAGACAAAATTATAAAATTAGATGACCTCTACCGGCTTTGAATGGATTAAAAGGAGAGATATTCCTAATTTTGGACATGCAACTGAGCTATTTTTTAATATTAACGCTGATCTTCAACCTTTTATTATCATCAGCTTGTAATGAAATCAACCGGGAACCAGCAGCTACCGGAAGCAACAAAAGGGAAATGTATATTGAAAATGACGCAAAAAAATTTCCAGATTCTGCGTTAGTTCAATTAAAATGGGCAGAAACCCTTATCAGTTCAGGAGATACGTCAAAGGCAATAGATGTACTCTTGAAATTCCAAGAAAGAATACCGGGAGACACCCGAATTCTGAATGCACTCTCTTACTCATTTGCGCTCTCAAAAGATACAACTTCGGCTATATCATACCTGGAGCAATCATTATCCAACAATCCCAATCAGCCAGATAGTGAGCTGGAGCTGGCCTTTCTTTATCAGTTGCAAAACAACAAAAAATGGGAAAAAACATCAGCAGACATGATTGC
>JBDLTO010000147.1:0-6567 GCA_039805815.1 Bacteroidota bacterium
GCTCATGATGGTGCCGGGGCTGCCAAAGCATTGAAAATCTTTTCAGAAGCTTTCTGCCTGCCCAATAGTTTTCATGTGAACGGAGACCAGAGTGGGAAGGGCTATGCCAATGCCCGTTACAGGCCATTTACATTGGAAGGAAACTTTGCTTTTGCTTCGGGAATCCTGGAGATGTTGATCCAATCGCATGCCGGCTTTATCGAAGTTATGCCTGCAATTCCGGATGAATGGAAAGATGTTTCATTCCATAAACTTCGAACCGAAGGAGCCTTTCTTGTGGATGCGGAAATGCAGAACGGACACCTCACCAAAATCAGCGTAACTGCTGAAAAAGGCGGATTGATGAAGCTGAAGCTCAATCATACCAAGTTTGGTTATACCGTTAAAGGCATAGTGGACAAACCTATTTTGCGTAATGGCATCCTGGAAGCAGACATGCAGCCTGGATCAACCCTGGAGATTAACCTGAAGTATTGAAAATTACCAACTGATTACTTCCAATCCCTCGCCACTTCACCGTGGTAAACCACATCAAGACCCTGCTCCTCTTCTTCTGCAGTAACTTTTACGCGGGTAATCTTGTTGATAAGCATCAACATGCCATAGGTAAAAAGGTACGCGTATATTGAGGTGGCTACGACGGCAATTAACTCTTTGAAAAAGAAATCCGTTCCACCAAAAAGGAGTCCGTCTGCACCATTCGGATTGATTGCTTTAGAACCCAATACACCCAACAAAACGGTACCGATGACGCCTCCAACACCATGCACACCCCAAACATCCAAAGCATCATCCCATCCCATCCTGTTTTTCAGTTTCACCGCCCAATAACAAACTACCGAGCCGAGGATACCAATGAGAAATGCTGAAGCATAGGTCACGTAACCGGCAGCAGGCGTCACGGTTGCCAAGCCGGCTACAGAACCAGTCAGCAACCCCACGAAAGTCGGCCGCTTGTGCTCCCCAAACCATTCAATGCACATCCAGGTGACTGCCCCTACAGAAGCGGCCAAATCCGTATTGATGAAAGAAAGGGCCGTGATTCTATTCACATTCAGTTCACTACCCGCATTGAATCCATACCAGCCGAACCAAAGCAATGCCGTACCTATAGCTACCAGAGGAAGGTTGTTCGGACGGTCATGTTTGACCCTGCGTTCTCCTACATAAATGACTGAGGCCAATGCGGCGAAACCTGCTGTGGCATGAACCACAATACCTCCGGCAAAATCAAGAACACCCCATTTTGCCAGGAGACCGTTACCCCAAATCATGTGTGCGAAAGGATAGTAAACGAGTATTTGCCAGAAGGTCAGGAATATGAAAAAAGCCTTGAAGGTGATGCGGTTGGCAAAAGCACCGGTGATCAATGCCGGTGTGATGATTGCAAACATCATCTGGTAGGCGATGAAGACGATTTCAGGGAAAGGCTTCGATTCGGAATACAAGGTGTCTGGGGTGATGCCTGCATAAAATGCCTTGTTGAGGTCCCCTATGATTTGACCTTCTCCCCCACTGAAACAAAGCGAATAACCGAAAGCGTACCAGAGGACGGAAGTCCATCCCATGGATACGAAGCTCTGGATCATTACATTGAGGATATTCTTTTTGCATGCCAGTCCGCCATAAAAAAAGGCGAGTCCCGGCGTCATGAGCATTACAAGGCTCGTGCAAACGATCATAAAGACCGTTAGTCCTACATCGATCATAATCAGTTGTTTTGGGGTTTGGGGAATGCAAATATCGCATTTTTTTATAAATCCAATATTAACTGACGGATTTAATCCATTTTTTAAGCCAAAACGATCGATTTGTTATATATATTATTTTTTATAATATGTTTCCTGCTCAATAGGGATTTCAGCTTTTCTGCTGTTTTTTAAAGAACTTGAAAGAATGAATCAGGGGACCAACTACCATGACTGCCATCAGCGTCATGAAAGTCACAAACAACCAAACCCCATGAAGGAGTATGGCAATGATGCCTTGCAATAAACCTCCGTACAACCAATACTTTCCTGCCAAAATATGGGTGGACTTCCAGTTTTCCTCGTCTTCAAGTGTCCATGGGAGTCGGAAACCAGCCATGTAATTTTGCTTCAGCCTAGGCATGAATATCCCCATAATCGCGAAAGCAAAACCCATGATGCCAAAAACAAGCTGTTCAACGGGTATATTTTGATTGACTGAAGAAAGAATAATGACAAGACTGAGTACAGCCAGGAAAGCAACCAGAAACAATCCAAACTGCCCATATACCTTGTCATCTGCCCCTTCATAGCGTTTGGGGTCTATTTTACGGATGTTCGCCATAAGGAGATAAACGAAGATGCTGACAAACCCCAAGATTAACGGTCCGACAAATACACTATCCCGCGACCCCCAGCCATCGGCCTTCCCTTCCATGTTGAAATGAATGGGAATAGTAGGAGGAAGGGAGGGATAAACCCAGGCAGCAAAAGCAAATGGTACGAGGACAAATATTCCGGCAAAAAGATGTTTGATGTTCATTGTAACTATTGAATCATTTTGGAGTCCATATAAATAGAGATTCAGCACGCAATTTTAAGAAATCTTTGCAAAAAGAAATAATACCTTGAAAGAATCAAACTTGTAAAAGCTGTTTTAACGCTGAGCAGTACAAGATAATCTTCCAACAAACAAGACATAATGCATAAAATTTCATGGATCAAATGGATAACTTAAATCCCTTGTTATCTTCGTTCAACAAAATTAGCCTGGAAGAAACCAAATCCAAGGCTGAATTAATCGCCAGGTTTGATGAGAAATATATCATCCCTGCCAGGCTTGTTGAGCAAATTCTGTACGCATGCAAGCCTGATTATGATGTGCTTGAAATTGAGAACAAAAGGTTGCTGGCATATGAAACAGTCTATTTTGATACACCAGATTTGCATTTGTATGATGCACACCATGCTGGATACCTGAACAGAACAAAAATCCGCATCAGAAAATACATGGACACAGGTATCAGTTTCCTCGAAACCAAAGTGAAAAACAACAAAGGATTTACTGTCAAATCAAGGATGATGCTTGATGAGTCGAATGTTGACCCTTTAAAATTACTTCAGTTATCCCCTTCACGCAAAAACGAAAACATCAATCAATCAAACCTGCAGGCATCTGCAACCGTATTGTATCACAGAATAACACTGGTCAACAAAAATCATCCTGAACGTGTAACAATTGATACCGGTATTGAATTCATGCGCAAAGATGAAAGGGTGAAACTGAAAGATTATGTCATTGCAGAAATAAAAAAAGAAAGAAAACAACATTCAGCTTTCAAAAGTAGTATTCAACATCTCCAGATAAGACCCGGTGCCATCAGCAAATATTGCCTAGCTATCATTCATCTTTATGACAACATCAAAAAAAACAGGTTTAAACCACATCTGCATCTGCTGAATAAAAAAACCAATTAACTATGCCCCTATTACAAAGCCTACAGGATTCCATTGGAAACCTGAACCTGCCGGATCAACTCAATTCAGGATTCATTATCCGATTGTTGCTGAACTCAGTTACAGCATTCATCATCATCAAACTGATCTATTTCAGGCATTATAGGAAGGCTGACCTTTTCCTGACGTTCTTTTCATTCAACATCATTATTTTTCTGATTACATACTTGCTTAACCAGGTGGAGATGACGATGGGTGCGGCCTTCGGACTGTTTGCTGTTTTTTCTATGCTGCGTTACCGGACTGAAAACATCTCAGCTAAAGACATGACCTATTTGTTCATCGTCATTGCCCTGGGACTCATTATGGCGGTAAGTCAGGGCAATATTCTCACACTCCTGCTGATTGCAGGTATTGTAGTGTTCTTTACCGTCTTGCTAGAAAGCAACTGGCTGGTTAAGAGAGAATATGCACAGCAAATCTATTACGAAAAAATTGAACTGATCCACAAAGAGAGACAACTGGAGTTGATTGCAGATTTGAAAAAAGTCACTGGCCTTGATATACATCGCATGGAGATTCAGGAAATTGACTTATTGAAAGATGCAGCAAGAATCATTGTTTATTACCATTAATCTAACCCATGCTTAAAAGAACATTATTTATTGGAATCGTGTCAATTTGGGGAATAAATGCAACGGCACAAACCAGTCGTGCAGACCCCAATGACATTGAAGGTTGGGCAGGTGTTGGACTGAGCATGAATCTTCCCAAAAAATGGGATGCAGACTTCTCTTACCAAACCAGAAGACAGGGGAACATCAGTACCTTAAGAGGTAATTACTGGAGTCCTGAAATAGGAAAAAGCCTGACCAAAGGCATAAGAACATTCTTCAATTACCGATATGCCAATACCGTGAATGGCAATTCCAGCAGGATTGGATGGGGTTGGCAATTCAATGTTAAAAAGCAAAAATGGTCCTATGATTTCAGACCCCAGGTGCAATACACCATTCGCTTTGCCGATGATGGTGACATCACCAACAACACCAAATGGATCATGAGAACACGGCTACAGGCCAAGAAAAAAATAACAAAGAAAACAGATCTATACTTCTCTTCCGAGCCTTATTTCACATTTGAGAATGGAGAGTACCCTATTGACAATATCCGGAATACAATCGGACTGAAGTATGAATGGATCAAAAACAGCAAGGTTGATTTATTCTATATCTACAGACCGGATTTTGCCAAAAGCTACAACCGAACTTTTCATGTCATCGGACTCATGTTTGACCTCGACCTGAAAATCAAATAGTAAAATCAATTAAATAATTGATTTTAAAGCTGTTATATTAAATTTAAAAAATGAATACCTCCAAAACAGTTTATTACTACTTTTGTGTTGAAAAGTAAAAATCTGCTCCCAACAAAAAACATACTGATAATATTCCTCATGGGCATTTTCATTTCCCATGAATTGTCTCGTCCATTGGTTTTGGCAGACTATCTCATCAACCTGGAAAAATACAAACAGGCCTGTATCAATAAGGCAAAGCCAAAACTCATGTGTAATGGCAAATGCCAGATGATGAAAAAAATGAATGGGGGAAAAAAAACAAAAGAGACCGACACCCCACCGGAAAAGCCAGGTACCCAATTCCATGTACTATCTTCAAAATCGTTCTACCCTGAATTAATCAATATAATTCCGCAGCCACAACCTTTATGCGGATTTTATGCTGTCAGGTATTCTCCACTGCATGGTCCATCGATTTTCCATCCTCCTGCGTTTGCATAGTAAATAGTATTCGTCAGCATTCTAATTGCTCGTAACCTGAATACAGGTTATATATTATTTATTCAGATACATTTCTGCAAACACTCACACAATGAAATCATTAACCACCATGCTGGCGGCAATTTTCTGCTGCCTGCAAATCAATACACAAGCCCAAACCCAATCAGACAGTGCGCTATACATGGAACAGGTAATTGTTACCGCAAACAGAACTGCACAAAAAAGGACAGAAGCACCTGTGGCTATTTCTACAATAACCAACAGACAAATACAGGAAACCAAGGCGCAAACCCTTGATATCTTGTTGAATAAAGTAAGTGGGGTATACATGGCCAACCTAGGTAACGAACAACACTCCATGAGTATAAGACAACCCATTACAACCAAAAGCTTATTCCTTTATCTGGAAGACGGATTACCTATCCGCACAACCGGAGTATACAACCACAATGCATTGCTCGAACTCAACCTACCCTCTGCTGAAAGAATTGAGGTGATAAAAGGTCCGAGTTCCTCATTGTATGGCGCGGAAGCAATTGGCGGCGTTGTTAACCTCATCACACAAATGCCTCCTGAAAAACAAGGCGGATTCATCAACTATCAGTTCAACAACAATGGCTATAAAAGAGCTGAAGCTCAATATGGTATTAAGATTGGTAAACTTGGATTATTGATCAATGGATACTATGCCGATCGTAAAAACGGACAGCTGGAGTACAGCAACTTCAGCAAAAAAGCACTGAACTTTAAAGGGGTTTACAGTTTCTCCAAAAAAATACAATGGATCAATTCCCTTGCTTGGGTCGACTACTACAGTAATATGACTGGCGGATTGGATAGCATCAAGTTTGCAAAAAAGGATTTCTCAACTTTCCATACATTCACCTATAGGTCTGTTTACTCTTTGCGATATAGGTCAGGTTTTGAAATCAAACATAATGACCAATCCATGACCAATATCAATTTTGTTTACCGAGATAATTCTATTGGCCAGAACCCATCCTATCTGGTTGGAAGCACCAGCAATCCTTTGCTTTACAGAGGCCAAATAAACGACAATGCCTTTTCTTCCAAAGCACTATTTATTCAACATGAAGAGAAGCTGAAATGGCTGAACAGTAAAATAATTGTTGGTGGAACATTAGACAACAGCCCTCAAAGCTATTATGCCAAATTCATTTGGATCAATAGAGCATCACCAACAGGAAAATTCATCAATTACACGAGTCCGAATAAAGACTCCTTGCTCAACAGTTACAAAACAAAAATCCAGAATACCGCAGTCTATGCAAACTATGAATTCACTCCTTTGAAAAATGTCCGCACCGTAGTTTCCTTGCG
>JBDLTO010000148.1:0-5024 GCA_039805815.1 Bacteroidota bacterium
AGGATTGTTTCATGCAGGGTTGTTTTCTGGAGTTCGCCATTAACCTTCAAGTTGCTCACTTCCTGATATCCAATTTCATCAGGTTTAAGTTTGGATATTCTGTCTCTGACACGGGCATCCCAATCAGGCCTGCCCCTAACAATTCTTTTGCCAATTTCCTGACTGCGCATATCCATCATACTTCCTGGTTGAAATGCATTCCACTGGAGGTGATAGTATAATACACGTAGCGTATCTGGTGAATTGTTCCAGTAATCCAGCCGCTGTTTACCTGCAAATTTATTCCCACCGGCATCAACTACCACATCCATCTTGTAATGAACACGCTGCTGCCACCTGACAGATTGAGATTTAGCACTTAAAGAGCTCATTATGAGTGCAATACATACGTAAACTAAAGTTGTTTTATTCATATTCAAGCTTGATTATTTTGATTAGTGCTGGTAAACCCGAACGAAATCGACTTCCATTTTCCGGGGCCATATTGTTTTATCTACACCTTTTTGTCCACCCCAGTTCCCACCAACAGCCAGGTTTAGAATAAGGTACATCTTGTTGTCAAAGGGCCAAGCATCAACACCTGTTTTTTCATTGGGATAATTGAAGTAATAGACGCCATCCATTCCGATTTTCATAACGTCTTTGTTCCATTCGAGTTGATAGGTATGAAATTGTTCAGCACAATCCGGTACCTTGATCTGATTGGCCTTTTGGGTTCCAATCATGTGATTGTATTTTTTGGTATGAATTGTGCCATGAACCACGCCATGATCAAATCCAACATGCTCCATGATGTCTATCTCTCCATCATCAGGCCAGCGCAACGGAAGAGTAGATGCCAACATCCAGATTGCAGGCCAGGTTCCAATTCCTGAAGGGAGCTTGGCCCGTACTTCAATTTTGCCTTCACTCCACGATGCTTTTCCCCTTGTAACCAGTCTCGCAGAACTGAACGATTTATCTTCTATAGGCTCTTGGTGGGCTTCAATTATGAGTACTCCGTTTTCAACACGAGCATTTTTTGATTTTTTTGCAGTATAATACTGGAGTTCGTTATTTCCCCATCCATGTCCACCCACATCATATCCCCACTTAGTGGTGTCTGGAAGTCCATTGACTTCAAATTCATCAGACCAAACCATCCTCCATTTATTAATCTGGTTTTGCCCATTTATGTTTAGGAACAATAAACAGGTAATCATTAAGTTGGCAATACGTAAAAAGAGTATCTCTTTCATAATAACCTCAATTTAGTACCATTTTATAAATTAAGCCTGATTTTTGGCAGTAATGTTTTTCAATACTACTTTTGCAACGTGTCAGCAAACATACATATTCATCAT
Organism: Bacteroidota bacterium; assembly: GCA_039805815.1. Classification (GTDB taxonomy): domain Bacteria; phylum Bacteroidota; class Bacteroidia; order Chitinophagales; family Chitinophagaceae; genus Pollutibacter. Next base: position 1,344 of record JBDLTO010000148.1, read on the forward strand.
CATCTTAACCCTTAGGTGGGCCTAGACGTGATGTATACATAACTCAGGCTTGCCAATGGTAAGCCTTTTTTATTTTAAATTTAAATCGAATCTATGTTAAGAATTGCCGTTCAGAAATCAGGCAGACTCTATGAGGATTCAGTTCAATTGCTCAAGGAATGTGGAATTGATCTCCGAAATGTAAAAGATAGACTGCGGACTGTTTCTGAAAATTTCCCACTGGAAGTTTTTTTCCTGCGCGACGATGATATTCCTGAGTACGTAGAAGACGGAGTAGCTGACATTGGTATAGTTGGACAAAACGTATTGCTCGAGAAAGGTAGAAAGGTTAATACTGTTGAGTCGCTCGGTTTTGGAAAATGTCGCCTATCCATAGCGGTACCCAAAGCATTTGATTATGGTGGAGTTAAAGATCTTGAAGGCAAGCGTATTGCTACAAGCTACCCTTCTCTGGTAAGGAGCTATTTGTCTGATAATCAGGTTAATGCATCAATACATGAAATCAGTGGTTCAGTTGAAATTGCTCCAGGAATTGGATTGTCTGATGCAGTTGCCGATCTTGTTAGCAGTGGGGGCACTTTGTTTATGAATGGTTTGAAGGAGGTGGAAATTATCCTGGAGTCACAGGCTGTAATGATTGCCAAATCCAGCTTAACCCCAGCACAACAATCCATTCTGGATAAATTGTTATTTAGAATCAGAGCAGTTAAAAAGGCTAAGAAAACAAAATACATTCTTCTGAATGCACCCAATGATCAGTTAGAAAAAATTATTGCTATACTTCCCGGGATGAGAAGTCCAACTGTTTTACCGCTTGCCCAAAGTGGGTGGAGTAGTGTTCACAGCGTGTTAAGCGAAGATGAATTCTGGGATAGGATAGAAAAACTCAAAGATGCCGGTGCTGAGGGTATACTTGTTGTTCCAATCGAAAAAATGATTATTTAAATTTATCCTATGCAAATCATTAAGTATCCTGAAAAAGAAACTTGGAGTCAGCTTGTTTCCAGACCTGAACTGGATAGTGGTGCGTTAATGACAACAGTAAGTAAAATCATATCTGACATAAAAACCAATGGGGACGTTGCACTTTTTGAATACATCAACAAGTTTGACCCCGGCCTTAATGGAGAGTTGAGAATTTCCGATGATGAAATTAAGCTTGCTGCCAATGAATTGAGTCATGAATTGAAAGATGCTATTGATTTGGCTTTCAGTAATATAACAAGATTTCATGATAGCCAGGCAGACGTTGTTAAAAGAATTGAAACATTTCCCGGGGTAATTTGCTGGCGTCAGTCAATTGCCATTGAAAGGGTTGGTTTATATATCCCCGGAGGCACAGCACCTCTTTTTTCAACAGTGTTGATGTTGGGGATTCCAGCTCAGCTTGCAGGCTGTAAAGAAGTTGTTTTGTGTACTCCGGCGAACAATAAAGGTGAGGTCAATCCAGCCATTTTATATGCAGCTCAGAAAACCGGAATAACTGAGATTTACAAAGTTGGAGGTGCACAAGCAATTGCAGCAATGGGAATTGGTACTGAATCCATTCCGAAAGTAGATAAGATTTTTGGTCCGGGTAACCAGTATGTTACGGCTGCAAAACAACTCGTACAATTGAATGGTGTGGCTATAGACATGCCTGCAGGTCCGAGTGAGGTTTGTATCTTGGCTGATGCAACCGCCAACCCGGCATTTATTGCAGCAGATTTACTATCCCAGGCCGAGCATGGCATAGATTCACAGGTATTTTTGGTTTCTGAGTCTGAATTTATACTCACTGAAGCAATTCTTGAGTTGCAGATTCAACTTGAGCGTTTGGAGAGAAAAAATTTAGCTGCATCGGCTCTAGAAAATAGCAAAGCAATTCTTGTTCAAAATATGGATGAGGGGCTGGATCTTGTGAATGCCTACGCTGCAGAACATTTGATTATCGCATCAGATAAGGCCAGTGAATATGTAACAAAGATAAAGCATGCCGGATCTGTATTCCTTGGTAATTATACTCCAGAAAGTGCCGGAGACTATGCAAGCGGAACCAATCATACCCTGCCTACAAATGGATATGCAAGGGCTTACAGTGGCGTGAGTTTTGACAGTTTTATCAGAAAAGTAACATTTCAGCAAATAAGTGCTGAAGGTATAAAGCAACTTGGTCAAACAATAATAACCATGGCTGAAGCTGAGGGTTTGGACGCACATGCTGAGGCTGTAAGAATCAGAATTAAATCATTGAAAGATGTTTAATCCAGATAACATAGTTAGAAATAACATCAAAGCACTCAAACCTTATTCTTCTGCACGTGATGAGTTCAAGGGCGATGCCAGTATTTTTCTCGATGCCAATGAGAATTCCCTTGGCTCTCCTTTGCTGAAATGGTACAATCGGTATCCTGATCCATTGCAATGGAAAATCAAAGAGAAACTTTCCGCCATAAAGCAGGTTCAAGTTGAACAGATTTTTCTTGGTAATGGAAGCGATGAGCCAATAGATTTGTTGTTAAGGTGTTTTTGTGAACCGGGTGTGGATGAAGTCATTGTATGTCCACCCACCTACGGAATGTATGAAGTTTCTGCTAACATCAATAATGTAAGCCTGAACAGGGTTCCGCTAACCTCCAGTTTCCAGCTTGACCTTCCTGCACTTGAGGAAGCCATCAGACCGAATACCAAAATAATCTGGATTTGTTCACCTAACAACCCTTCTGGCAACAGTATAGACAGGCAGGATATTGAAATGGTGTTGAATAATTTCGATGGAATCGTTGTGATTGATGAAGCCTATATCAATTTCTCCAGACAACGTTCCTTTGTTACTGACTTATCTGATTATCCTAATCTGGTGATATTACAGACCCTTAGTAAGGCATGGGGACTAGCAGCATTAAGACTTGGAATGGCATTTGCTTCTCCGGATATAATTGGTTACTTGAACAAAGTAAAACCTCCCTACAATATCAGTCAGCCAGTGCAGGATCTGGTTTTGAAGGCTTTGGATGAAGTTGGTCAGGTCAATGATATGATTCGTGTTTTGGTGGATGCAAGGCAAAAGCTCGAAGCTGACCTTATGATGTGTGAACAGGTTTTGATTGTTTATCCGTCAGACGCCAATTTCTTACTTGTGAAATTTAAAGATGCAAAGTCGATGTACAATTATCTTTTGTTAAAAGGAATTGTTTTGCGAGACAGGAGCAATGTATTGTTATGCGACCAGTGTTTGAGGATAACAGTTGGAACTTCAGCTGAAAATGGGAAATTACTTGAAAGTATTGCCGAATACAGCCAAACTACAGCGCTATGAAGAAAGTTTTATTTATAGATAGGGATGGGACACTAATACTCGAAGCTCCCCCAACTTTTCAGATAGATAGTTTTGATAAACTGGTTTTTTATCCTGAGGTATTTCAATACCTATCCCGGATAAAAAGGGAATTTGATTTTGAAATGGTGATGGTTTCCAATCAGGATGGCTTAGGGACCAGTTCGTTTCCCATAGAAAGTTTTGAGCCAGTTCATAACCATATCATGAAAACACTTGCAGGAGAGGGAATTGTTTTCGATGCAGAGCACATTGACCCTAGCCTTCCTGAAGAGAATTCTCCAAACAGAAAACCTGGCACAGGTATGCTAACTGGCTATTTTCAAACTGATAAATACGATTTGGCAGGGTCAATTGTGATAGGC
>JBDLTO010000149.1:0-3727 GCA_039805815.1 Bacteroidota bacterium
GGATCATAAATTTTTAGGATCACTTATTGAAGGATCTAATTCATACATTTTGCCTGAAGAGATTATAAAAATGCGTATTAATCATGAATTAATGATCTTGTATGCTGGCTATCTTTCTGAATTAAAATATGGAGTTGCAAATGAAGAGGGTGCTTATAGTGATCTCATGGTTATAAACAGTTTCATTAAAGTTTATTCTGAAACTGAGGAACAATCAAAAAATATTATTGAATATTGTTATAATACGACTATAAAAATATTAGATGAGAATTGGTTGTATTTAAGAATTTTGGCAAATGAATTATTAAAAAAAGACACGCTGTCCTTTCAGGAAATTGATAAATTACTTAAAAATTTTAATTTTAATAATTTAACTGAATTAAAAGAGTTTGAGAATCAACTCATGTAGTGTACTTTTCTAAAAGTATATTTTATTTCAAGAAATTATTTAATAGCCATTTTTGCTCAACCGGAGTCAAAAAGATTATGGGACAGATACCTTATAAGGTTTATTGTATTCCAAACTTTTACTAATTTGAAGAGAAATCAATTATAGCTATTTTATCCGATCGATAATGTATCGATTGATATCAGTCATGAAAGTTTAAATTATTGCTTGGTGTGCTGTTGTAGGCAACAGACTTGATAATGCAATAAATCTATCTAGGAATAATATGATTGGGGTAACTATTATTTCGATAATTTCACTTTTAGTTCTGCAAATTGATGTTGTTAACTGCAACAAAATGAAGTGAATGTTTTACCTATGTTTTACCAAAAACAAAAAACCCATCGTAAAATATTGATTTACAATGGGTTATGCTTTGTTTTCGTGACCCCGTCAGGATTCAAACCTGAAACCTTTTGATCCGTAGTCAAATGCTCTATTCAATTGAGCTACGGGGCCAATGGGGTGCAAATATACAAAAAAATAATTAAAAAAACACTTTTAAACCTTGTTTTGTAGCTTGATGATCCGCATTTTATGCATGACGCGCATCACAAAATAAGTGGGATCCCACTCCGTGCGCTTCACAGCGAATTTGGCCCTAGTCGGGTAGAAATGATGATTGTTCTGGAATAGCTCCCCAAGCAGGAAAATCCCCCAGCGTTCTGAATTCCGGGAATGGTCTCCATTGTCAAAATTGGAATAGCCGTATTTGTGCCCAACCCAGTTGACAATGGCGCCCTGAACAGGACCCATTAAAATATGGATCGGGATAAGCAGGTACCAATACCAAGCAGGTGCGAAATAGATATACATGGCCACATAAACGGCTACCCAAGAGATGCGGGTAATCATGCTGTCTCCTATTTTATCCATCCATTTCCAAACCGGCAAATAGTCTTTGGTGAATTTTTCCAAAGGTGCTATCTGATTTTCTACAAAGGAATTGTAGATGTTGCGTGTATGAAGCATCATTTGCCAAACGTCTTTGAAAAAATGCGGTGAATGGGGATCATGTTCCGTATCACTGTAGGCATGATGCATCCTATGCATTACTGCATAAGCACGTGGTACAAGGTATGATGAACCCTGGAAAAACCAGGTTAGGAAATAAAAAGTCTTTTCCCAAAAAGTATTGGTCAGGTACATTTGGTGTGAAGCATACCTATGCAGGAAAAACGTATGGAAGAAAAGTGAAAAAAACCAGTGTATTAAAAAAAAAGATATGATTATTGTCATGAATTGATTTGTTATTGCAAGCTACTTGTTTAAGCCCAAATAGCGTGACAAATGTTAGCCAAAATGGCAGAATAAATTGTTACAATTTGCACAAAACGCATATACTGCTAGCATCAATATTCAAATCTCATGAATGCTTCAAGCGCTGCATATTGTGGTAATCCGAGTCGGTCAAACAAAGCTGCTGTTCCCGAATTTCTGTCTTCCGCACGCTGCCAGAACTCCCTGCTGTCAGAGCCCTGGAATACCACTCCGTCTTTCTGCGACTGATGAATGAAGATGCCGTTGCGTTTTTGTATAACCTGATCCGGACTCATTGGTATAGACATGTCAATATCCCAGATATCCCACTCTGCCCAGGCTCCTCTGTACAACCAGAGCCTGCAGTCTGCTACAGACGGATCGTTTTCTGCTTTCAATTGCTGCAGGGCAGCATACATCACATCAAAGCAAACCTTATGGGTTCCATGTGGATCCGCAAAATCTCCAGCTGCAAAAATCTGATGTGGACGAACTTTCCGGATTAGCTCTTTGTGTAGCTGAATATCGGCATCGGTGGGGGGATTTTTCTCAATCAAACCTGTTTCATAGAAGGGTAGGTTCATGAAATGTATATGTTCATCGTGAACGCCTACATACCTGCAGGTTGCCCGGGCTTCTGTTCGGCGTATCATCCCTTTGATGCTTCGGATCTCATGGGTATCTTTCTGATGCGGTGTCTTGGTTTTGATGAATGCGGCCGCGTCCTGCCAGATGGTCCCGGCCCTGCTCTTGTCTATCTCAAAAAATCCATCAAACTCTACCGCGAAATCAATCTGCCGCATCACAAACTCGTCGCTTACGGCAATGTTACCTGAAGTTTGATAACCTACATGTACCTCATGTCCCTGCTGAACCAACCTAATAAAAGTACCACCCATGGAGATGATATCGTCATCAGGGTGGGGTGAAAATATAATTACGCGTTTGGATGCAGGATTTCTTCTTTCCGGATGACGGGGAACTTCTTCCATTGGTTTACCTCCAGGCCAACCTGTAATGGTATCCCTTAATCCATTAAAAACCCGGAGGTTGATGTCTGCAACAGATCCGTGTTTTTCCAGTAAATCTGCCAGTCCGGCATTCAGATAGTCTTCCCAGGTAAGTTGCAAAAGTGGCTTCTGCTGAGACATCGCCATGCTGGTAACTGCCTTTCTGATCAGCTTCTCCGTCCACTCAATCTCACCAGCTAACCAAGGCGCTTTAAACCTAGTTAGTTCTTGTGCAGAAGCATCATCGAGGTGAAAAATGCAATTGGGGTGTTCTTGCAACAATGTAGCAGGGATGTTTTCTGTGATGTTGCCTTCAACAGATTGTGAAACTATGCTTGATTTTCCGGCGCCAAAGGCCATCAACACAATCTTCTTAGCCTTTAAAATAGAACTTATACCCATCGTTAGGGCCAACCTGGGTACCTGCGAAATATTATCGAATTCATAGGAATTAGCCAATCGCGTGTTGTTATCCAAAGCAGCTATCCGTGTTACTGAACTTCTGGCAGATCCGGGTTCATTGAATCCGATATGTCCGTTTAAGCCTATACCAAGGATTTGTATATCTATTCCCCCAGCATCTGAGATGGACTGCTCATAGGCCTGGCCATAAGCAAATGATTGTGACTTGGTTATGGTTCCGTCTGGAATATGTATGTTTTTGGGATCTATATCTACATGTGCAAAGAGCTGCGTTTTCATAAACCGGTGGTAGCTCTGACGGGCATCCGGCTGCATGGGGTAATACTCATCCAGGTTAAAGGTGATAACATTGCGAAAACTTAACCCTTCCTCTCGGTGTAGCCGAACGAGCTCTGCATACAAGGTTTTGGGCGTAGAACCGGTGGCCATACCCAGCACACAAGGTTTGCCTGCGGACTGTTTTTCTCTGATTAAAGCTGCTATTTCTGCAGCAATTTGCCTGGCAGCAGTCTTGCCATTTTCATGAATTTGTACGGCAATCTTTTCAAATGCATCAATCATTGTTGGTCGGTTGTCTGTTCAGAAG
>JBDLTO010000150.1:0-3524 GCA_039805815.1 Bacteroidota bacterium
AAGGGCTGATAGAAACCAACATAATCAGCTGTTCCGGTTACGAGGCTGTTTTCATTGAATTGGATCCGCTCTTTGGTGATGCCACCAAAGACCATAGCACCAAGGGTGCCATTGCCCAAAGGCAAAGCTTCCAACCAATGGGATGCAGGTGATGCATAACGCAACACATGGTTATCCGTTTTTTGTTGACCGTTTGCTTGACCTTGAATGATATTGCTGAGGCCCAAAGTAAAAACCCCAAAAACCATCGCCTTGCACCACTTGTTAAAATTGCTTGTCATCATATATTTATTTGAATGATTTGAATAAGAGCGGAACTGCGATATTCATTGAATGTTTGCGATTGTCTATCCCCATGGCGCCGAACAAATAAGTGGGCACCCCTTTTTCAAGCAAGAGGCATGGACGTTCCAGCTTATCACCAAAGCGGGTTCCATCTGCTGCATACACCTCTTTGGAAAGCACTTTAGGATTTTTGGCGGGCGACCATGCTATGCCGTCTTTGGATGAAAACAAAGCCAATCCGCCAATGCTTCCGGTAAACTTCCCCACCACATCCCTGACAATGGCGTAGTTGGTTCCCTCCTGGTTCCAGATGAATGGATCTTCTGCAATCATCCATTCCTTAGTGTTAGGATTTTGTTTGTCCTCAAAAATCGGATCGGGATGCTTTGTAAATGGTCCCACGAGTGACTTTGAAAATGCTACCCCGTACCTCACCCTTCCACCACGATAAGTGCCATTGCGCTCCACCTGTTTATATACCAGGATGGCACGTTCGTTCTGGTCTACCGTTATTGCAGGGTTGGATACCATCATGGCATCATATGCGGCAGAATCCTTGCTCACATCGAGTACAGGTTTGTCGAAACGCGTCCACTCCCCCTCAGGATCATCAGCCACTGCAACGCCAATGCGCTGATTGTTGCGGTAGTTGTACCAGCCAGGAGAATAATCGAAACCTCTCTTGATTGCAGCCGTGCCGGTAGCACCCATGTAATAGAGATAATATTTTCCGTTATGCACAATGGCTGCAGGATTATGGGTACAAACACCATCCCAAAACTGATTACCTCTGGCTTTAAAAACAACCTTCACATGTTTATATGGCCCCTCAGGTCGGTCTGCTTTTGCCAATGCAATTTCAGAATGGGTAATCCAGGCACCATGCCCTTCAGCTTTGGGCCAGCGGCTGTAAAACATATAATAATTGCCGTTGGCGGCCTTGATCACAGAACCACACCAGATATTGTAAGCGGTGTCGATGAACCGGTTCTTATCAGGTACGGGTTGCACCATGGATGAAAGGTCCAACTCATCCATATTCAACAATTCACCTTGCGCATTCAAGCGAGGCTGTTGTGCAAACAGTGGCATTACAGCCATTCCCAACAAAAAAAAGAACATTGAAAAACACAATACTGATCTTAAGCGTTGTGGCATAATCAAGTTTAATGGACTACAATCTTGTTATAAATGCGCAGGTTCTGTAAACTTCCCCGGAAATTTTTCATAACCGATGTTTCTTTGTCTGCATTAGCTACTTGCATCACCACATCACCTACCGCTTCAAATTCTTTGCCTACCGTTCCCACCCTTCCAGCAGCAGTGGCATCCTTGGTATTGTAAGCACCAACAAAGGCTGTTTTGACAAGTTGGCCATTTTTATAAACAGACACATTTCCTTTTGCATAAACCAGTGATACAGATACTTTTTTACCAGGCTCATACATCTGCTCAGAAATGATATCTTCGTGTGATGCCAAACTGCCAATCCTGAAAACCAAAGCACCCGTATTGGTGGTTTGTACTGACCAACCGGCATTTCCTGTTTTCGGAATACGGGCAATAGGTGTGGTGTTGGCAAATATATCAGCAGTCAAATCAAACAACACAGCAATACTGTCGCCGTACCCCACATTCCGATCAAAGAAATAGAACTTCTGATCCCCCGAAAACACAATAGGTTCCCTAACGGCGAGTTGCCACATGGGCAAATCTGTTTTGGCAAGGGACTGGAGTGCAGGCTTTTTTTCACCTTTGGGCAGTGGCTTGAACAGCTGGATATCATCAAGCTCCAACCATTGGTCTGCTGAGCCTTTGGCTTCGATAGCTATGGTTATATGATTGGATGTTAAGCCTGGTACAGGAATCACCAGTTTCTTCCATTTGGAGCTTGCAGGTATCTTGATGCGCTGGGGTTCGCCCCCGTGACCATCAACAAGAATTGAAGCTTGCTGCTGACCACCAGAGGATCTGACCAACGCCGTCAATTCATAATTGCCATTCATGATGAAATGTAGTGACTGTGCCACTTTCACATCATGTGCTTTACCAAGTCCGATGGATAGTTTGTACTGATCTGTCGCAGCATCACCAGCAACCACCTTTACAACATTTTCCGTTCCACTGAGATTCCAGCAAAGCGGCTTATAGGGATCTGTCTTTTCTTTATTGAATTCAAAATTTCCGTTGGGCAAAATGGTTACTCCGGGATAATCCTTACCATAGTAACGAAAATATTTGAAGATGGATTCACCAGGCATTTTGGTTGAATCAACTTTACCGACACCATTGAGGGCGGTTAGCCAAACCACCTGATGGGCATTCAAATTATTGTATTCGGCTTTGGCCACTATGTTTCCATTATCATAGAAAGTGACTCCCTCAGGTGTGAATTCATAGGCATCCAAAAACCAACCATCTTGCTTAAACTTGAATGGGACCTGTGCCCTGTGCGGCCATGGCGTATATGGATATCCATTGTAAGGAAGATCAACATACAAATTGTTTGTTGCCACCCAGGTTTTGGAATCTATCTCATAAGAATCTATCTCAAAAATATTGTTGTTGGGATTGGCACCGCCCCTTTGCCAAAAAGATGTATGCACACCATGTCCTTCCATAAAAGGTTTCGAAAGGGATTCATAATACCCATATCCAAAATTGTGTTTGCTGATGATCCCCCCGCCGGTATTCTCCCATTTCCCGTTGATCAGCTCATGTTTTACAGCAATATGCAATGCGCTGTCTTTGAGATAAACGTTTTGCTCAAGGTTAAGACCATCCATGTATCCCATTCCGGTTCTGCGGCCAGTCCGGTATTGCCAATCCTTCAAATTAAGTTGGTTGCCGGCAAAATTCTCTTCATAGAGCAAGACATAATCTTTCCCAGGTAAATTGGCTGAAACATCAATAGAAGATTTAATGGTCTTCAGTGGAATGGCAACATTGTAATTATCGCTTCCATCGTAAACGGCACAGAACAAGATTTTGGGTACTCCGTTTTCTATCCATAATTGTGGGCGTTCCAGTTTTTGCACTTTTTTGGCACCGGTTGTCCAGGGAATGGTTGTAGTAGACACCAATGCATGTTTGGACAAACGCCAATCGAAACCATCCGCAGATTCAAAAAGGGCCAGGCTTGTACCTGCATTGGTAAAAACGCCTTGCATATCTTTTACAATTGCCCAATATTTACCATCCTGAGCCCAGATGTATGGATCTTCAGCGGCAAATTTCAC
>JBDLTO010000151.1:0-8434 GCA_039805815.1 Bacteroidota bacterium
CCACAATTGGCACAAATAGCCTGGTAAATTGCGCCTTTTTTATCGAATCTCGAAGTACCACCATCCACATGATCCCCTTCTCCACCTCTTTGTCCAAAATAGGCCCCATATAATTGAGAACGGGCATCCCTTTCCAGCACAAAGAAATAAAAGTCCTTGTTGTCAGTATAATTCTGGAGGGGAACTCCAGCCAAAGGCATACCAGCCGGACCGATAGTTTTTACATCAAAGGGGTTTTGTGAACAAAGGTTCAGCTTGCCTCCCCAACCAGACACATAGACATTCTCGCACCTGTCTACCAGAAAGGCAACGGGCGAAATATTTGGCACCAGGGATGCAGATCCATAGACTGTGGAATAAACATAATCAGAGAGGTCTGGCTGAAGTTTGGAGATAAATTGTTTTGACCCGGGGTTATTGAAAACCGCATTTTTTACTGGCCAGCTTCCAAGCGAAATACCCATAACATAGGGAAAACCTTTGCTGTCAAACTGAATACCATAAACGATATCCGTGTTTCCTGTGCCCAGGAATGTAGCGCGAACCAGGCCCCCTGCAGGATTGAATGCAGCAACAAAACCATCGATACCACCCTGCAATGATTGTCCGATTGTTCCAGTTTTTGATCCAGGAAAATCATTGCTCGTAGTTGCCCCTGCAACATAGACATGATTATCAATGGGATTCAGTGCCAGTACAAAAGCTGCATCATCATTTTTCCCACCAAGATAGGTACTGTAAAACACATTACTCAGATCTGGATTAAGCTTAACCAATACACCGTCTTGTAATCCACCTATATTAGTCTGAGCAGCATTGCGGGTAGGAAAGTCTTCAGAATTGGTACTAGAGGCAATGTATACATTATTTGCCCCATCGAGGATTACCTCGCTACGGGCATTGTCACCGTAATTATACAACAAAGGCTTTGGAGAAGGACTGATATTGGCATCCATATTGGCACCGTCTGAACCGCCGCCTCCAATTAAAATACCTCCAATCATAGAGGTGCCATCAGCAGAGAGCTTTAATACAAAAATATCTGTACTACCACCTCCACCGAACTTATTTTTGTGCGGAAAATTGGCAGAAGTGGTTCTGCCAAGAATAACCGGATTACCTCCCGGATCCACATATATACTATGTGGAAATTCATCGCTGTTACCTCCCACGTATGTTGAGAAAATTCTTGCCCTGCCGTCTGCACTGAACCTGGTGAGTCCGATATCTACACCACTGATACCACGCTGACCGGTGCCCCCACCAAAGCTTGTCTGAAAGGCCCCAAGTGAAATTGGATAACCCTGTCCAAATACAATACCACCGGCATATAGACTACCATCCGGGCCAGGCGCTGCGGTAAATCCCCAGTTACTGCTCTTACTGCCGGTGAAAGTAGAAATTCGTAAAATGGGATCGATAATCAGCGGAAGCGTTTTGTTGTAGGTTCCAACCCTGAAGCTTACCTGGCCATTATCAAGTACGTAAGAACAGTTCACTTGACGCTTGATCCCACCAATAACCTGGTATGCAAAGGGAGGCAATTCCCGCGACTCCCCTACAGAAGTCTGTATAATGAGGTTACCACTTTTTAGCTGTATTTTTTCCACCCCCTCATACATCATTCTTATCCGGGCAGGATCTGCTCCCGGCTTTACTATGAGATCATATTTCAACTGATCCCCATCGCCGTAATATTTGATATCAATACCAGGATAAAGTTCTGATCCGATTACCCCTGCAAAAGATCTTACCCCTTTTTGCCAATTGGCTGGATTGTTCCCCAGGAAATAATTGGCCGATTCGCCTGTTGGCTTTTCTGGATTGAACGTAGTGACTCCTAAACTGCCGGTGAAGCGGACTGCAAAGGCATGCGCCCTTACAGGGATTGATGGATTATCCTCAGCTAGCCCACCGGCCTCCATGCCGCCCTTAATCTTAATAGGAGCCTTTATATCCGATCCAAGTCCACCATGAATCCTGCTGTTTACCAGCGCTACATCATCAGGGTGTTGTTTCAGGATGGTATAGCCCGCAGATTGTATAAAAATCTGGGCATCGCCGATGATGCTTTTAAACTTAAAATCTCCTTCCCATTGCCCTTTGTTCTCTTCAAAATCAACAGCATAGTATGATTGTGCTGCTGCATCAACAGATAGAAAAAAGAGCAAAACAGAAATGATATAAACAGGTAATTTTTGCATCATAAATTAGACATAACATAAAAGTAGAGGTTTAATGGTTTAGGACTTGTTAATTGTTAAAACAGTTTAACCCAATTAAACAGAAAATCAATTTTGCATCAACAATAACGTAAATAAAAAAGGTTTAAGTAATTTTATAGCAGGAATGTGCGTTTATGGAAATTGTGGCGGTAAAAAAAATTATAGCACTGGGCATTTTGTTGCTCTTCATTACTCAAAAGCTTCAGTCACAGCACTTTGAAGCAGGCGGATCAATTGGGACCTTACAGTACGAAGGTGATATCGGGGGCAGAACAAATGGCTTATCTGGTTTATTGCAGAACAAAACTTCTCCTCCCTCTTTGTTGGGAAGTTTGTATTTAGGCTACTCCCCAGTTCGGTTTATCCAAATACGGCTATCTGCTTTGATTGGATCGGTGCAAGCTGCAGACAGCCTGTTGAGTCAGGCAACCCAGAAAGAAACAATCAAAAAAACACGAAATTTACATTTCAGGTCACCCATCAGGGAAGCTTCGATATTGTTTGCCGTTCACCCATTTGATTTTACCTATTCCGAATTGTTATGGCTTAGGAAGTTTTCACCTTATATGCTGTTTGGAGCTGGTTTTTTTGAATTCAACCCAATGGGATGGTATCAAAATCCAACAGGTCCTGACGGATGGGTTGCCCTAAAGCCTTTAAGAACCGAAGGCCAGGGCATGTTGGCTTATCCAGACAGTCGCGAATATGCACTTCGCGCACTGAATTTTCAGGCAGGAGTAGGCATCCGTTACCTGATCTCTTCCAAAATAACCGTTGCAGTTGAAATCATTAACAGAAGGACCAATACGGATTACCTTGATGACGTAAGCAGAAGGTATATTGACAACAATGCTTTTGATACCTACTTTGGCACTTCATCAAAACTGGCAGAAATCGCCAAGCAATTGGCCAATAATCCAGCTTTCAAAAACGCCGGAAACTACATCAATGGTTTTTTGCCCGGAAGTTTAAGAGGCTCCCCGGCTAGCAAAGACTACTACTACGGAACAACTTTAAGAATAGGATACCGGCTGGGGCAGGTAATAGAAGAACCTATCCAACGCTCCCGCCAGGGTATGCTGGACTGTTTCAGGTTTTGAGTTATGAAATTTTACTCCATTCCCCTTTAGCCTTTCCGATCTGAAGAAACTGTTTTAGTGACAGGTGAATGGGCATTTCAAGCCTGTGGTCGTTTTCAAGAATCTGTTCTGCATATCCCCTTGCCAACTCCAGGAGGCCCCTGTCTTCTGTGATACTCGCCAGCTTGAAATTGAGGGCCCCACTTTGTCGTGTTCCCTGGATATCACCAGGCCCCCGCAGTTCCAGGTCTTTTTCTGCAATTTTAAACCCATCGGTAGTGGAACACATAACGGAGAGGCGATCTTTAGCATCTTTACCTACTTGGCTGCCGGACAAAAGGATACAATAACTTTTCTCACTTCCCCTTCCAACCCTTCCCCTAAGTTGATGAAGCTGACTCAATCCAAATTTCTCTGCACTTTCAATCACCATGACACTGGCATTGGGAACATTTACACCCACTTCAATAACCGTGGTGCTAACCATGATTTGGGTATCATGGTTTACAAACCTTTGCATGTTGACTTCTTTTTGTTCCGCATTCATCCGACCATGAACCATACTGATCCAATATTGTGGCTCAGGGAACCAAGCCTTGACATTTTCATAACCCTGCATCAGGTCTTCATACTGTAGCTTCTCACTTTCCTCAATCAGGGGAAAGATAAAATACACTTGTCGACCTAGGGTAATTTCAGAACGGATAAAATCCATCACCTGAGGTCTGGCGTCGTCAAGTCGGTGTACCGTTAATACTGGCGTTCTACCCGGCGGCAATTCATCAATAACGCTATAGTCTAGGTCGCCATAGGCAGTCATAGCAAGCGTTCTAGGGATGGGCGTGGCAGTCATAACCAGCATATGTGGTGGGATACTGCTCTTTTCCCACAACCGGGCACGTTGAGCCACACCGAACTTATGCTGTTCATCTATGACCGCCAATCCGAGCTGCTGAAACCGCACAGCATCCTCAATAAGTGCATGAGTGCCCACAATGATAGCTGTTGATCCATCTTCCAACGATGCCAATATTTTTTTTCTTTCCGCAGCTTTACTAGATCCCGTTAATAATCCAACTCTTATACCCATTGGCTCGAGTAATTTGGAAAACTGGTTGTAATGTTGCTTGGCCAAAATCTCCGTGGGTGCCATGATACAAGACTGGGCGCCGTTATCGATAGCGATGAGCATGGCCATCAGTGCCACTATTGTTTTACCACTACCCACATCTCCCTGCAGCAGTCTGTTCATCTGCCTACCAGACCCCATATCCTGTCTTATTTCCCGCAACACCCTCTTTTGAGCACCAGTGAGGTCAAATGGAAGGTGTTCATGAAAGAAAGTATTAAACGCGTCACCAACCCGTGCAAAAGTTATTCCTCTCGAATACCTGTGCCGGGCAGACCGCAACATGCCCAACCTAACCTGTGCGATAAAGAGCTCCTCAAATTTTAACCTGGTCACCGCCTTCAGGTAATTTTCCTGCTGCACCGGGAAATGTATATACTGATAGGCCTGCCAGCGTGAAATCAACTGTTCTGCCGCAATGATTGGCTCAGGTAGGATTTCAGGCAGATCTTTCTGTTCCAGTACCAGAAAAAGCTGCTGGGTAAGCTTTGCTAGTGCTCTTCCGTTCAAGCCACGTGCCTTGAGTTTTTCGGTAACCGGATACACAGGCTCCAGAAAGCTTTTTATAGGTATTGCGCCATCAATTACCTGCTCCATTTCAGGATGTGAGAGCTGAGGCCTACCTAGAAAAAATCCGAGCTTACCGAATGCAAGGTAGGTCTGCCCAACTGCAAGTGATTTCTGCACCCAGTTAATCCCCTGGAACCAGGTCATTTCAATAATACCGGAAGGGTCTCTAAGCTGTGCTACCAGGCGCTTTGAACGGCGTTCACCAATCAACTCCAGAGACAACAATATACCTTTAACCTGAACCATATCCATGGCAGGAGAAACCTGCCCTATCTGCTGCACTTTTGTACGGTCGAGATGCCTGAGTGGAAAATGATTGAGCAAGTCTTCAAAGGTGAATATCTCCAGTTCTTTTTTGAGCATATCAGCCCTGAGCGGACCAACGCCTTTGAGGTATTCTATTGGATTGGATAATATGGTATTTTGGTATGCGATTGTGTGTCAAAATTAAATCATTTCAAGTGGACAGAAAGCGGCTTAAATTTGCAGCAAATCATCCAAAGCAGTTGTATGAATGGCATTTGCTGGTCGCTCAAAACATTTTCTGAATTAACACCTTATGAACTCTACGATATCCTCCGATTGCGGAGTGAAGTATTCGTTGTTGAACAGCAATGTATTTTCCTGGATATGGACGATAAAGACCAACAATCTCACCACCTGCAGGGCAGGTTTCAGGATGAGCTTATCGCATCAGTGCGCATACTGCCTCCGGGACTAGCCTATGCAGAGGCTTCAATAGGGCGGGTTGTTGGTTCCCCCAGGTATCGCGGTAAAGGGGCAGGTAAACAATTAATGCAGGAGGCCATTGCTGCAACCATTTCATTATACGGACCACATCCCATTAAAATAGGTGCACAGCAATACCTGAAAAAATTCTACGAAGACCTCGGCTTTGAACAATGCAGTGACACTTATCTTGAAGATGATATTCCCCATATCAAAATGATCCGGACTAAGTAGAAATACGTACTATAAATCCATACTTTAACGGTTTATTATAAATTTTTGCGCTTTAACATACTATTTGCATTAACAGTTCGTTAAGAAAGCGTCGCAAGACACCCCTATCCTAAACCGTATCCAAATGAAAACCAATCTGTACAATCCGTGCAGGTACTTCATTGTCATGCTCATGCTGTTTTACTTCGGCATAAATGACATTAAGGCCCAGTCACAATTTGAATTTGCCTTCTCCTATGGCCCTTCCAATTTTTTAGGAGACCTCGGCGGTAACAGCGGCAAAGGTGCCGGATTTCTCAAAGACAATATGGTTTCCTTAACAAGATTCATGGGTGGAGCCAACCTGCTCTACAGACCCAATGAATTCATCAACTTCAGGCTATCCGTTAACATTGGAAAGCTGGAGGGTGCTGACAGTCTCATTGCCGGTAAAGGTGGATGGGAGGAAGCCAGGAAAGCACGAAATCAGCATTTCCGGTCTAATGTTGAAGAAGCCTTTGTGGGGGCTGAAATCTACCCTACTGCGCTATTTGAATATGAACCGGAAGATGTTATGCACCGGCTTAGACCTTATGGCATCATAGGAATTGGCGTCTTCCATTTCAATCCCAAAGCGCAATATGAACAGGCTGATGGCAGCAAAGTATGGGTCAACCTGAAACCTTTGAAAACAGAGGGACAGGGCATGGCGAAGTATCCTGACCGCAAAGAATACGAATTAACACAGATTAATATTCCATTTGGATTTGGTGTCAAATATTTTGTGAATGAAAATATTGCCGTGTCTATGGAAATATTGAATCGGAAAACCTTCACAGATTACATAGATGATGTAAGTACCAACTACATCAGCAATGAGGATTTCTATGAACACTTTGGTCAGACCAGCAAAGAGGCTGAGGTAGCCATACAGATGGCCAACAAAACAGCCTTTGCCAATGGCGGGAACTATAGAGCCGGATATGGTATCGGCTCCAAAAGAGGAACACCTTCAAATAATGACGCATACTATTCATCATCCATAAAACTCAGCATCAGGTTAGGTTCTGACAGCGAATATGGACGATCAGGAAAATGGGGAGATGTTAAATGCCCCGTAGTAAGATTTTAATAGGCTCTGTACCCAACGAAAGCAGGAGTTCTGATTGTTAGGCTCCCTGCGAAAAAGAAGTCCCGGCGCTTTGCGCCGGGGCTCTTTTTTTTATTGCATTTCGAGCTTCAGAAACCTGCCGGTATGGCTATGCTTATGCTTGATTAGCCCATTGGGAGGACCTTGGTATAAAACAGTTCCTCCGCCATCACCACCCTCCGGACCCAGATCGATGATGTGGTCTGCCACTTTAATCATATCCAGGTTATGTTCAATAACCAAAACGGTATTACCCCTGTTTACAAGTTTGTTGAGCACTGTAAGGAGCAAATTGATATCCTGGAAATGTAGACCGGTGGTAGGCTCGTCGAGAATATAGAATGTTTTACCTGTATCTCGTTTGGAAAGCTCTGTTGCAAGCTTGACACGCTGCGCTTCACCCCCACTGAGTGTTACGGCTGATTGTCCGAGTGTAATATAACCCAGTCCCACTTCCTGCAAGACTTTAACTTTCCTGTAGAGGTAAGGAATATGCTGAAAGAATTCCACTGATTCATCCACCGTCATATCCAAGACATCGCTGATAGATTTTCCTTTATACCTGATCTCCAGTGTTTCTCTGTTGTAGCGCCTACCGTTGCATTTTTCACAATGCACATAAACATCCGGCAGGAAATTCATTTCTATCACCCGCAGTCCACCGCCTTCACACATATCGCACCTGCCGGCTTTCACATTAAAAGAGAAACGACCTGCATTGTAACCCCGAATTTGTGCCTCCGGCACTGCCGCGAATAACTGACGGATATCTGTAAAAAAGTTACAATAGGTGGCAGGATTGCTGCGGGGTGTACGACCGATAGGCGACTGATCGATTTCAATGACCTTATCAATATGTTCCAGTCCGCTCACACTTTTATAAGGCATAGGATCCTGTTTGGAGCCAAAGCAATGCTGATTGAGTAAGGGATAAAGTGTTTCCGCGATAAGGGTTGATTTTCCGCTGCCACTGACACCGGTGACCAACACCAGAGTACCGAGTGGAATGTTGATATCTGCATCCTTGAGGTTATTGCCCGAAGCTCCTTTCAGTTCCAGAAAATTGCCGTTTCCCTGCCTGATTTCAGCAGGGAGTTCAATGCGCTTCCTGTTGTTGAGGTACAAGGCTGTTTCTGAAGGCGACTGGCAAACTTCTGCAGGTGTGCCTTGTGCAACGATTCTTCCGCCATGAATACCCGCTTTGGGTCCAACATCAATCAGGTGATCTGCAGCAAGCATGATGTCTTTGTCATGTTCCACCACTAGCACACTGTTACCAATGTCTCGAAGCCGCTGCAAGGCGCCGATTAGCTGCTGATTATCCCGCTGGTGTAAACCG
>JBDLTO010000152.1:0-3082 GCA_039805815.1 Bacteroidota bacterium
CCTGAAAAAATGGAATGGCTTTCATCACTTGCAGCAGCAGTTGACGTACCCGATGATGCTGAATTCATTGAAAAGGATACCATTGAAACCATACGGGCTATCCGTACCATCCAGGAAAGAAATGGTAAGCCCGGTTGCGATAGGTACATCATCAGCCAATGTAACAGCGCAGTTGACATCCTTGAGGTTTTCGGACTTTTTGTTGCAGCAGGTTGCAGGCGTGATGCTATTGCTGTGGATATAATCCCCTTGTTTGAGACCATTGATGACCTGCGTAATGCCGCTGATGTGATGCAGGAGTTGTATGCTTTTCCAGTATACAGAGATCACCTGAAACGCCGCGGTAACAAGCAGACTGTTATGCTCGGATTCAGTGATGGTACAAAGGATGGCGGTTACCTGATGGCAAACTACAGTATTTTCAAAGCAAAAAAAGAGCTGTCTGCGATTTCAGCCAAGTATGGTCTTGAAATAGTCTTTTTCGATGGCCGTGGTGGTCCGCCTGCCCGGGGTGGTGGTAAAACACATAAGTTTTATGCTTCCATGGGTAGTGATATCGCCAACAAAGAAATAGAACTCACCGTTCAAGGACAAACAGTCAGTTCTAACTTTGGAACAATTGATGCCGCTCAGTTTAATATCGAACAACTGATTCATGCGGGATTGGGTAGTGAACTTTTTGGTTCTGGGGCCAGCACTTTTAGTGCTCAGGAAGAAGAGTTGCTCCACGCACTTGCTGAAGAAAGTCTGAAGTCTTATGAAGCACTTAAGAACAATCCCTCTTTCATGGAATACCTCACGCATGTGAGTCCGCTTCGGTTCTATGCTGCAACAAACATTGGCAGTCGTCCTGCAAAAAGAGGAGCCCAAGGTAAACTAACGCTGTGTGATCTCCGAGCTATACCTTTTGTAGGCGCCTGGAGTCAGCTTAAGCAAAATGTAACCGGATATTATGGAGTCGGCACTGCACTAAGAGCATTGGAGTCACAGGGACGGATGCCTGAATTGCGTGCCTTGTATGCCAGATCAGCTTTCTTCAGAACATTGATGGACAACTGTGAAATGGCGATGAAAAAATGCTTTTTCCCGCTAACAGCATTTCTTCGGGATCATCCGCTTTATGGTGAATTGTGGCGGGATATACAAGAGGAATACGCACTGTCAAAACGTTATGTGCTGATGTTATCAGGAAAAACTGAGCTGATGGAAAACTATCCAATAGACCAGCTGTCTATTCAGATGAGGGAGAAGATTGTTTTACCGCTACTTACCATTCAGCAGTTTGCTATTTCCAAGGTTAGGGAAATGGAGGAGAAAAATCTGCCGGAAACACTGCGCAAGAGTTATGAGAAACTGGTAATGCGCTGCTCTTTTGGCATCATCAATGCAGGACGAAACTCAGCCTGATCAGGCCTCAAAAAAATAGATACCAACCATCTTCCGGGAAACAGGAAGATGGTTTTTTTATTCTGAAATCAATAAGGAGAGGTAAGTGAGCATAAAAAAAGTAATGATACGGTCAGCGCTGCCCAATCCGTTCCACGACTGACTCTGCCACATGCTGAACCATTCCCCGCCAATAACGATGAATCCGATGAACCAAAGCAAAATGCCAATTGAAATACCAGTGTAAGCATTTTTTTTAGCCGCCTGGAACGCTTCAGGTCCTGATTTTATGGATTTGACAAGGGCATAGCCTCCGTTGAGCAGAAAGTATGCCATGATCCCTTCTGTTGCAATGATGGCAATATAGGCTGCATGATGAATCAGGGGATATTGTAATGACCTGTATGTTACGGTACTGTTTGGAAACAAGGTATCCATCATCAGCACATGCCTCACAAATTCAAAATTGGTACCGTAGTCGGTCATGTTGCCAAAGGCAATCACCAGGCTAAGGAGTCCGCAACCTGTTGTGGCAAGGATTACACCCAGCCTGGCTTGAAATGATTGTTTCATATAGTATATTTTCCAGGTGATTTTTTTTATTCATGGCTATGGTCACGGTGTAATCTGTCTTCAAATTTTTCAAATAACCAGGTAATGAAAACAAGGAAAAGGGTTACGGTTACCGGAATCAGGTACATGTTGCTGCCTATGAGTATACTGATGCCACTCATGGCCCAAATGAATGCAGCTGTGGTTACACCTGTAACTTTTTGATCAGATTTTACTATGGCTCCGGCACCTAAAAATCCTATCCCGGTTGCAATTTGTCCGATTATCCTGGTTGGATCAATATTCGGCATTTTTTCAGAAATATAAAATCCAATGGAGCTATATAAAGTACAGCCAACACAAATGAGTATTAGGGTTCTAAAACCTGCCGGTTTATGTCTTTTTTCACGGCCATATCCAACAATGCCACCACAGAGTGTTGCCGTCATCATTTGCGGTAACAACCTGTTGAACATGAAGTCGTATTCGTTGGTGAAAAATTCCATTTTGCAGTTTATCAGTTATTTTGTTTAACCTTGATTAAAAATATGAAGTTAGTGATTTACCAGTGTTGTCTATAATCATAAAATCTCGTTATCTTCATTAAAATTTGATTTTATGAACATTTTTGTCGCTGGACTTCCTTATGATCTTGATGATGCCGAACTCATGGAGATCTTTGAAAAGTTTGGACAGGTGAAAACAGCCAAAGTGGCCATGGATAAGGAAACTGGGAAAAGCAGGGGATTTGGTTTCGTTGATATGCCGGTACGTGAAGAAGCCATGGACGCCATTGAAAACCTCAATGATATTAACTTGGGCAAAAAACCTCTTGTTGTAAAGGCTGCTGAAGACAGGCCGCCAAGTGGTAGTGGAAATCGCAGGCCTCCAGGTGGTGGTTACGGTAGCGGCGGCGGAGGTGGATACAGCGGCGGCGGAGGTGGTGGATATAGGAGATAATTCTTCTTTTTTTCTTTACTTTTTCATACATTTGCACTCCTCAAGGGAATTAGCTCATCTGGTAGAGTGTCCCGATGGTAGCATCGGGAAGGTGACTGAAAAGATAAATTAGGGAATTAGCTCATCTGGTAGAGTGTCCCGATGGTACCATCGGGAAGGTGACTGAAAAGATAAATTTGGGAAT
>JBDLTO010000153.1:0-2644 GCA_039805815.1 Bacteroidota bacterium
AATTCACTTGCATTTTGAATGGTTAACGCATCAGGTACATTTTACCATAACCGCTTTTAAAGTATTTGTCCGTATTCATCCCCTCTCTACTCAGTTTGTCTATGGATTTACCATTTATCTCGGCATTGACCCGGTATAAATAAACACCATTTGCCAATTGCTGACCAAACTGATCCCTTCCATCCCATTTGTATGTGGTGATATTTTGACCTATTTGCAATGGTCCAAGTTCCTGAGCACTAATTTCCCGCACTATTTTACCTGTAATAGTAAGGATTTGAATCCGCATATGGGTGGGAAGTACGGAACCTGTTAATGTAAACACAAACGCTGTAGATGTTGTAAATGGATTGGGATAATTAAGCAGGTTTGTGATCATCGGTTTATTGATAACCTCAAATGCAATATTGTAATCCAATGCACCTGAAAGATTGTTACTTCTGTCTTTTGCCTGCACACTCAGCTCATAAACTCCATCGGCGGTTAAAAGCGGCTTGTATAATACTTTCGCAAGATTTTCATTAGCAGTCCCATTAATTACGGCAGGTATAAATTGCATGGTGTCATTATCGAACCTAAGCTGCCGCTGTGAGCCATCCGGATATTTTAACCTGACGGTAAACAAAGACGTATCGTTTAGTGCAAGGTATTTTGAATCATCTCTGAGGGTCATGAGAATCTCAGGTTTTGAACTTACTATATCCCTGTTAACAATATGCATACCATCAAATGTTACATCCAGATCGGGTGCAGTAACATCAGAGCCCACATAAAATCCTTTTATGAGGTAATTATTAAACTGGAATTGTTCTGGCTGCGCATTTTCGGGATTGAAATTCACCAAAACAGCATTAGCCCCTTTAAGTTTTTCAGTATTTAAAGTGTAGTTTAACTGAAGTGTATCGCCTGGCACTAATGGTTTTTTCAATGTGTCAAGCACCAGTCTGGTTTTATTGCCGGCATCAATAATGCCTACCCATACTTTCAGGCTATCAAATGGAACATCAGATATATTCCTGAATGCCACATTCAGCTTTACCGGAGCACCCGCTTCTGTGGTATCTTTCCATACCTGAGTACCCTGACTAATTAAAATGCCCTCAGGGACTTCATCGTAAATCACTTGCACATACCCCGGCTGCCAGGGTGTATTCCATGATGTATCCCTATAAGATCGTTTTAATTTCAAAAAGGGGAAGCTTGATGCGTCAATCTGTTGAATGGAAGAGTCAATGCTAAGTGAACCAGTTTCAAATAATATTTCCTCTGTAAAATCTTTTCTGACACCAATGATGCTATGTATCACCTCGTCCTGCAAAGAGAAGTCAAGTGAGCTCCCATTCCACCTGATTTTTTTCCAGGTTTTGGCCGGACCAATCAGTCCGGTTTCTTCCTGTCCTGAAGTACCAAAACTGGCATACTGTCCAAAATATTTCAAGATAGCATTTGACTGCGTCCCAACCTGCTGCTCAATGACTTCCCATTTATTATCTATTCCTTTTTGGGCAACAAATAGAAAAGGTAATTTTCGAGAAAGAGAGTCAACCAAATGAAACCCAAGTTCTTTCAGTTTGTGATACAGGCTGTTTGCTCTTCCGTATTGCAGGGTGTCTGACTGCCATACTGAAATATCATCAAATCTGCTGGTGGCATTTGCAAGGTTCATCATCACAACCAGTGTACCAGCAGGGATGGAATCAAACATATCCGTCATATTCTTTCGAGACACAGCATTATTATATCCATACCAAAATGTATATGGCAATAACGGACTACATAGCTGATTAAAATCACTTTTAAAGCGACCTGTATTACCTTGATAAATATTTCTAACAGGTTTACCCAGTTTTGTATCTATCATAACCAATTGGAATGAACCAAAAACCTGAGGACAAAGCAATGGAATCAAGGATGTCTGATCGTTGAAAACACTATTGGAAGATACATTTTGAATTGCTGTATTCACGCGATAATTGTGTTGTTGATTCCCAAAAATCAGCTTACGTCCCTGATCATATTTTAAATCAGTTTTAATATTCCTGTTTTGCTGAAAATAATGAGACTGATTCCAGCCTTTTTCAGTTCCAGGAATATAAACAAAAGATGAAGAGGCCCAACTCAATTCAGCACCAGACCCTGAATTTTGAGCAACCCGCCAATAGTAAACAGTACTGTCCTTCAACAAGAATGTGGGGGCAAATTCAACCAATCCACCAGTTGAAGTTCTGGTCTGACTTACCCGTGCGGCAGAGTTGAAATATTCGGTGGTATCGATTTCCACGATATACTCTTTGGGTTGCTCAGTAAACTTTCCAATTGAGGCTTTTAAAACTACCGGTGCTTTATTTACAATAGCAAATGGATAGGGATAAACTGGCCGGATATCATCTTCATTGATGATAAATGTGCGAACAACAGCATTATTTGCGATTGATGTTTCCTTGATCAACCCATCAGGATTTACCTGAACAATTATTTTATTTTGTCCCTTAAACCTGGTTGGATCCAATATTACAGGCAAGGATATGGAATCGGAAAAAAACAACTTACCGATTTTTCCATCATACAACGTTTCCTGCGTTGCATCAGGTAATTCATGCACAACTTTAAAGGGCACGGAATCAAGACTTGCTCTTCCGATATT
>JBDLTO010000154.1:0-3327 GCA_039805815.1 Bacteroidota bacterium
TATCCGCGAAGCCGGCTTCGAGCCCCAGCTCAGGAACCAGGAGTATCAGTGGCGCGAACTGCCAGCACAGATCGAAGAGCAGGTCATCAACTACTAGTGATCCCGCCGCGCATATACCCCATCCACGACCAGGCGCTGACCATCGAATTTGCAGCAGCCATCAGTGTGGAGGCCAACGAAAAGGCCATCAGCCTGCACCACAGACTGCAATCGGCACCCTTTCCGGGTTTCATCGAATCCGTGCCCGCCTATGGGAGCCTGACAGTTTATTTCAACGAACCCGCCAACAGCACCGGTGTGGAGGCAATGCTGCGGAACCTTACCGCAACGGCAGCACCCGAGCAGCTTTTAGGGGAAGTTCGGCAACACCTGATCCCTGTTTGTTATGAAGAGCCTTATGGACCCGATCTCAAGGATGTGGAAGTGGCAACGGGTTTGGACCGTTCAACCATCATCAGCCAACATACCGGCATGACCTTCCGCGTGTTCATGATTGGCTTCGTGCCCGGTTTTGCCTATATGGGCATCCTGCCGCCCGAACTCGAAACCGCCCGGAAAAAGGTTCCACGGCTGGAAGTGCCCGCAGGCAGTGTGGCCATTGCCGGCAGGCAGACGGGCATCTATCCGGCTGTGATTCCCGGCGGATGGCAGATCATCGGCAGAACCCCGTGGAAGCTGTTCAACAAAAATACCCAACGCTGCAGCCTGCTTTCAGCCGGCGACCTGGTGCGGTTTGAGCCCATCACCTCCGAAACATTCGAACAATTGTCATGGGCATCACCATCGTAAAACCAGGCATACAGTGCAGCATCCAAGACCTTGGCCGCTGGGGCCATCAGCAGTTTGGCGTGCCCATTGGTGGGGTGATGGACAGGCAGTCGGCCTGCACCGCCAACCGCCTTTGCGGCAATGCCGATGGAGAAGCCCTGCTGGAATGCACGCTCCATGGCACCGTCATCACCTGTGATGAAACGGTCACTTTCGCCCTCAGTGGCGGTGGGGCAAGGGCTGTTGTGAACGGATCTGTAGTTGACTATAATAGGCCTATCAGGATGGTGGCAGGTTCTCAGCTGCAGCTGATGCCCGATCCCCATGGCTGCAGGACCTACATCGCAGTGGTAGGTGGCTTGCAGGTGCCTCTCGAACTTGGCAGTGTCTCCACTTACCAGCCTTCCCGCATCGGCGGATTGGATGGCCAACCCTTGGCGGCAGGGCAGTTTGTACCGCTGAAAAGTTCCGGCGACTTACTGCCGGGAGGAAGGGATATCGTGATCCGGGAGGACGGTTTTGGGATGGGTAACTGGAAGGCACAGGTACAATCTATGCCCCATGTGAATGAAACTGTGATGCTTGCCTGTGAAAGCGGTCCGGAATGGGATTGGTTCGATGACAGCACCCAAAAGGATTTTACTGGGGAAACCTATACCATCTCCACCCAGTCCAACCGCATGGGCTATCGGCTGGAAGGTCCGCCTTTGTCTCTTCGGGAGAAAAAGGAGTTGGTGTCCACTGCCGTCACCCGCGGCATCGTTCAGCTTACCCATGAGGGGAGACCCATTGTATTGATGGCTGACGCCCAAACCATCGGCGGCTATCCCCGCATCGCACGGCTGACAAGCCAGTCCATTGATTTGTTGGCACAATGCAGACCCGGAACTAAAATTCAGTTCAGAGAGTTTGGAGATGAGGAAAGTGTGATTCATTAAAACAGGATTGTTGAGGCGATGAAAAGGGTGAAAGTCGGTTTAAAGACTCCATAAATAAAGAAGTTTAATATTCTATTTGTACTTCAAATATTTCGTTTTAATTCTTATACCTAACATCCACCACCTCAACTTCAAATATTATATTTTCATATGGGCCAATGATTGGAGGAGATCCCTGTGCGCCGTAAGCTAAAATAGAAGTAATATATATTTTAGCCTTGTCACCCATTCTCAAAGTAGTAATACCTTCAAGCATTCCTTGTATTGCACCACTTTCTTTCGAAATAAAGTAAAATGTATCTAAAGCGTGTCTTTGTATTTGTTTATCGGATTCAATATTAGAATCAAAATATTTTCCACCAAGTGTATACCCGTTATATTTAATTCCTACAATCCTTCCAGAATCTGCTTGGAGTCCATTACCATCAAATACTTTTTCAACATAAACTGAATTGTTTACCAATTCTGTTTTAATATTTTTTTGAATCAAGTACTTCTTGATAACAAATAGTTCTTTTTCCTTGAATGTAATAATTTCATTTTTATAATCTTCAATCGCAAGATCACGTGAATTTTTCCCATTTTGTGGTTTGAATGCTGAAAGCAGTTTTATAGTAATCTGTTGCTTTTCGCCATTTTTCATATAAGGAGGTATACTACTTTTATTACCTTTTGCAAGAGTATCATAAAATTGATAGCAAACTGCACTATCTCCAACTTTCATTTGTGTCAAGAATTCCGAAAAATCGTGAAAACGTCCCAAGCTGTCCACCTCATCGTAAACAGGCATATTATTATAAGAACTATTTATAATTGAATCTTTGTACTTTAGTTGATATTGTAATTTAATAAAATTTCCATGTTGTATCTTTTGACCTGTACCAGTTGGAAATATTTTATAGAGTAGCCCTGTTCTACTGATGACAAATCCGTCTTCTATTCCCAATCTTTTGTCTAAACCAGTCGTATTCAAAAATATATTATTCAGAATTCCAGTACCAATAATAATTTCTTCTTTTCCTATTTTTAAAATCGTTCTTGAAAACAGAAGTTTATTCTGTCTTTTAATTATAAATAATGGAATTAAGCCATTGAAATTGGTTCCTGTTAAAATGCGAATTTTATTTTTAAAACCAATAGCTTGTCCATCCGAAATTTCTTTTTCAATCAAATCTTGCACAGTTTCTCTATGTTCCTCAATAGATGGATTAGTTGAAATAAAAAACAATAAAAGTAAAGACAGATAAATAATAAATTTTTCAGTTTTTGACATAAAAAATAAGTTTAATAAAAATAATTTAAGGTTTATGAATTTTGTCAATAATGATTTTATAATCACCCTGCGATAGAGTTCTTATAGTACTAATATAGTATCTGAATATTTTTTTATCTTTCATGATTTTTTCAATCATTTCTTTCTCTTCAGATCCGGCATAATGAATTTCTATTTCAAATAGATCTTCCCTTTCCGGAAGCTCCTCTTCATCTGTATCATAATTGGTTGTACTTTTATCTCTAAAATTTAAATACAGAATTTCCCCTGCACTTACTAATTCTGGTATATAAAATGATTTTTGATAACCATCATCTATAATTTGACCATTTTTTATATATCTTCCAT
>JBDLTO010000155.1:0-5263 GCA_039805815.1 Bacteroidota bacterium
AGGTTTTCAGTGCACATGCTGATGCAATATTTGCTTTGCAACTTGCAACTTCCGCTTATCAATATCTTATCGAAAAAAAATAGTATGACATATAAAAAAATAGTTTTTGGAATATTGATAACATCATTGATTTCATGTGGTCAAAATGTAGGAAGTGATGTGCAGGATTCAAATGATAGTATTGACAGTGAAGTTGTGTCGTTGACTAAGGAGCAGGCGGAGAAGTTGGCAATCAGTTTGGGTGATGCAGAAGAGCATCTGATGAGTTCCACCATAAAGGTGCAAGGTGAAATTGATTTACCTCCTCAGAATATGATATCCGTTAACTTCCCCATGGGTGGATTCCTCAAGCATACCAAGTTAATCCCTGGCATGCATGTCAGTAAAGGAGAGGTTATTGCAACAGTTAATGACCAGTCTATTGTGCAATTGCAGCAGGATTTCCTCATGGCTGCTGCAAAACTGGATTTGTTGAAACTGGAGCAGGCTAGGCAACAAGATCTGAAATCAGCCAATGCAGGTATTTCCAGAAATTTTCAACAGGTTGAATCAGATGTGAAAGTACAAACAATAACAGTCAATGCATTAAAGGAAAAACTCAAGCTTATCGGGGTAAATCCGGCTATTTTAAATGAAAATAACCTCAGTGGAGAGGTTTTTATTAAATCATCAATCAATGGATATGTTTCGAAAGTAAATGTAAATACCGGTAAGTACATTCAGCCCACAGAAACACTTTTTGAATTAATTGATCCTGACGATATTCATGTTGCATTGACAATTTTTGAAAAAGATCTTTCTGCAGTTACTAAAGGTACCTCTGTCCTGGTTTATCAGCCTCAAGCCCCTGCAAATAAATTCCAGGCCGAAGTCATTTTAGTTAATAAAGGAATTGACGAAGACAGAACCGCTATAGCCCACTGTCATTTTAAAAAATTCCCATCAAATTTATTACCCGGGATGTTAGTTGAAGGTGAGGTAGTTGTTCGAAATAAAAAGGCAACCGTTCTACCTGATGAAGCAGTTGTGCGGTTTGGCAATGGACAATTTATCTTTGTGATGATTTCACCAAATGCATACCAGATGAAACCTGTTGTAACAGGTATTGCTGCTGACGGAAAAACAGAGATTGTCAGTGGTCTGGAAGAAATTAAACCGGGCACGATTGTTCAGCACAACGCCTACACGTTATTGGGAATCCTGAAGAATAGCGGAGAAGAAGAGTAATTGAATTAACTGATATAATCTTCTCTGACAGGATTGAAAACATCCACCAGTACACAATCTGAATGTGCAATAGCGCCATGTGGTGTGTTTGATGGAATTACCTGTATCATACCTGGCTCAAGTATAACCGTTTCATTACCAATCTGCATTTCCAGTTTGCCTTCAAGCATAATCGTAATTTGTTCATGTGGATGTTGATGTACAGAAAGATCACTGCCTTTTTTAATCTCTACCCAACCAACAGTCATACTTTTACTGTGTACGTATTGTCCGATTATTCCTTCAGTTAATTGTTTTTTTACAATCTCGTTTAAATGTGGCATGATGTTTATTTATTGTTCAAAATAGGCTACAGTTCCGCCCACCCAGCTTTTATCCTTGTTGTACCTTGTTCCAATCATTTTACCCTTACTCAGTCTAGCCAGATTTGTTACCGGAACTGGTCTTTTTGTTCGGTCTTCCCAAATATACATAATCCGTACTTCTGCTTTTGCAAGCCCATCCGGCGTTTCTATACAATCTGCATATTTCATTTTTCTTTGTAAAATCCAGTTCTCCGGGTCATTGATGTTATTGAGGTCTTCACGCTTAAGATCAATGACAACACCCTGGCCCGCAAATGAAAATAATGGTTTTAAAACATAATCTTCGAGGTTAACTGGAATTGAAGATAATTCACTCAGGAATTTTGTTTCTGGTATATAAGGATGATTCAACAAGGGTAATGTATATTTTGAAATGCGATAGAACCAGTTAGGGTGGGGGATCCATTCCACATCCCAGTTCCCGGTTATGTCAAATTTGATATCCATCATTTTTTGAACCTGCTTCAGCTCATCACTAATTACTCTATTGTATATTCTGTTAACCTGTATTTTTCTGCCTTCTTTGAGATAAAAAATTTTATTGTCTTCTGTAAATAATTCAGAAATGCAAACGATGGTAATACCAAGGTATCTGGCCGTGCAATAAAAATCTATTCTTGTTTTTTGTTCGTGTGGTTTTATTTCAAGCAAAATAACGTTTTCTGGATTGTTACTTCCCACAATGTTCTGCTTAAGCAATTCTAAATAAGACTCACACGTGTAATCACTAAAAAATTGAGAATATCCGGAGGGGATTGTAAAATGTTTTTCCAATATCGATGGATAAAATGCCTGAAAACAAAACAATGTTGGAAAACCTTGTAATTCAATGAGGGCAGGTTCTGCAATACCGTCAACATTTGTGCAAATGCCAAAGTCAAATGCAATAAACTGACATGGTTTTTCCGGGCCACTGACTCTTTCTTCAAGAGGAATAGCGCTTTCTGTGTGACTTAAAAATGCCTCTTCCTGAATTTTGCTGATGATGTATTCACATGTGTCAATCATCTTATTTCGCATTGCCTTGTCAATAAATACAGGTGTTTCAGCAATGCGGAAATCAAGTGCTCCGGGAAAAAAATGCTCAATTTCAGCTAGGAAGCCAGCATATTGTTGCGTTTTAAATGACTCATTGTATGCTTCCCTTATAGACTTAATCATGGCAGTTGAATTCAGGATAAGCAATAAGGGTAATTGATTTTTGCAATTGACTGCAAGATGAAATTAGGTAAAACCTGATTATGGGTTAATCTGATTTTATCAGGATCATTCAGGTGATCAATCATTGACTGCCACTTTTCAAAGCCATGATTGTCTATGATATTTCTTTTTTTCTCCTCCTGCTGAAGATACATGCTCATGCCCCGAGGATCCGCTTCAGGATGAAACTGTGTTCCAATCATACATGGATTGAATCGTACAGCCATAACTGCACGCTCCAATTGAACATGAGGTCTTTCTTTTTCCAAACAAAGTAACTCTCCGCCAATTTCTTCCAACCGAAGGTTATCTGGTTGTATAACCTGAAAATCCCTGCTGTCAACGCCATAGAAAGGATCTTCCAGGCCTTGAAATACAGGGTCTCTTTCACTTGGATTGATCCAATGAATAGGAAATACGCCAAAAGATGTAGATTTCCGTTTAGTGACCTGTCCGATTTCAAAGTACCTGCATGCCAGCTGAAAAGAATGACAAATGAAAAAGACAAACTTTTTATTGATCTGTTCAGCATCCTCATTCCATTGAACTAATTTTTCTATCCAGTTAAAGTAGGCATTATCCCAAGCTTCACCCATGCTGTCTATCGGACTTCCGGGCCCCCCAGATGAAATATAAATATCATATTGCATGCCTGGAATTTCAATGGAATTTCTTACATCAAATTCATCCCATGATATGTCAATACCATGTTTGTTTTGAATATCTATTAAAATTTCCCGAATGCATCTCATACCTTCGTTGGCATGGCCTGCATATAAGTCGAGAATAGCAATCCTGATTGTACCCATCTAGTGCAAAATTAAGCTAAAACGAGTCAAGAAATTTCGATTCAATCATCGACATTACTGACTGATAGTTTTTGGTTTCTGCATAATTTTTAATCTGCCGGTCGGCGCCTGTTCCATTTTCCAGTATTTTGTGAATTACTTTTAAAGACTCTCTGCACCCCAGGTCATCCACCACATCATCAATGAAATCCAATAATTCAAGAATAAGCGACCTGGTATTGACTTCCTGCTCTTTACCAAAATCAATTAATTTGTCATCAATCCCATACCTCGAAGCCCGCCACTTGTTTTCATTGATTAAAGTTCTTGGGTAAATCATGAAGTTTAAGTTAGCCGATCTCAGCTTATACAATTTTACGCAGATACATTGAAAAATTGCTGCCAATCCTATGGTCTCATCAACAGTAAGTGGCACATCGCAAATGCGGAATTCAACCGTGCCGTAGAATGGATGAACGCGAAGGTCCCACCAGATTTTTTTAGCATTGTCAATGCAATTGGTTTTTATCAGCAAATTGACATAATTCTCATAAGCACTGTAACTATCAAAATATTCAGGGATGCCTGTTCTGGGAAATTTATCAAATACTTTGGTTCTGTATGATTTGAAACCAGTATCCCGTCCTTCCCAAAATGGAGAATTTGTACTGAGTGCGAAAACGTGGGGCAGAAAATACCTGGCAGAATTGGCAATATGTATAGCCATTTCACGAGATGGCATCCCTACATGTACATGCAATCCAAAAATCAGATTAGAGCGGGCAGCATCCTGCATTTCATTTACAATCTCTTTGTACCTGATGTTATCTGTGATAAGTTGTTTACGCCAGGTGCTGAATGGATGGGTTCCGGCTGCGCCTACTCCATAACCGAGACTATTCGCGATTTCGTGAATAGTTTTTCTCAGATTGTAGATATCTTTTCTTGCTTCTTCAACTGAGGAGCAAATATCTGTTCCAACCTCTACAACTGCCTGATGCATTTCGGCCTTAACCTTTTCGTGGATGATTTTTTGCCCTTCCGCTACAATTTTCTGTTCATGGCTGACCAATTCCTTAGATACAGGGTCAATCACCATGTATTCCTCTTCAATGCCTATTGTAAACGTTTCAAAATTAATCATATAGTCATGGTGTTTTCAGGATGTAAGTGATTGCCTTGCTACGCTCCTGCTGATGTATTCACCCCAGCTGAGGTTGTCTGAACCATCATGCAAACTTAGGGCTGTTTCAATAGCATAATTTGCAGCTGTTTCAACTACCCATTCAAAGTTTTCAGCTCCCACACTCTGCAAATCTGCATCTGGTGCAGGATTACAAAAGTCGATTGCATAAGGCACGCCATCTTTCACGGCAAGTTCTACCGTATTGAAATCGTACCCTAGAAAGTTATTAATCTTTAGCACAATTTCTTCCATTCGTTGTAGTAATTCAGCTGAGGGTTGAAAGGCAGCTACATACCTCAGGTGGTGTGGATTTCTGGGCTCATAGGGCATGATTCGAACATGTTTTCTACCAATACAATAACACCTGTAATACTCTTCGAAAACAATTTCCTCTTGAAGGAGCATGACAAGCTGACCTGTTTCAGCATGTTTTTCAAAGAAATCATCAATGCTGTTTAAGCGATAAACATTTTTCCAGCCACCACCGGCAAAAGGCT
>JBDLTO010000156.1:0-11214 GCA_039805815.1 Bacteroidota bacterium
CCGTCTGGCAATTGAAAGTGCTTGAGCGTATCCTTATCGTCTTCTACCAAGATAGACATTACCTCTTCCAGCAGGATATCATTGAGTTCGCCAGTACCCAGGTACTTATCTCGTGCAACCCTTGATTGGATTTTTTCAATGATTTCCAGCGTAGTATCTACCCCAACATCGGCTGTGATCAGTGCTTCCTCCAGCTGATCCAGCACTTCATCATCTACCTGTGATTTGCCTGCAATGGCCTTGGAAAGCTTTGAGAAAAAGCCCTCGCGGGTTCTTTCCAACCCTTTATCAAGCTGCTCTTTTTCTTTTTTCCCAAATAGTCTGTCAAAAAAACCCATAGACTCTGTTTTTGAGCATCTTCAAACGCTCATTTTGTTAAAAACAAAAGCTGCTCCGCATTTCTTGCCGGAACAGCTCTTGATAAAGAATCTGAATATTTTTAATTTGCAAGGTATTCCTTGACCTTGTCCTTGTGTACAATAGCCTCTTTAAAGGTATATGCACCGGTTTTCGGACTCCTTACAGCCCTAATGACCTTGGTCCAGTTTTTCGCTTCAGCTGATGCTTTAGCGTCCTTGATTTTCGCGTTTTTGGAAGCTGCTTTTGCCATGATTATTTAATTTCCTTGTGAACAGTATATTTTTTAAGGATGGGGTTGTATTTCTTCAACTCCATACGCTCAGGCGTATTTTTCTTGTTCTTGGTAGTGATGTAGCGACTTGTACCAGCCATACCGGTAGTCTTGTGCTCTGTGCACTCTAAAATCACCTGAACCCTGTTTCCTTTCTTAGCCATTGCTTTGGATTATAACGTTAATCAAATATTTACACCTTGTGAACGCAGCTCTTTCACTACAGTATACAATCCGTTTTTGTTGATTGTGCGGATTGCCTCTGATGAAAGCTTTATTGTTACCCACCTGTCTTCTTCAGCCAGGAAGAAACGCTTAGTCTGCAGATTAGGCAGAAAACGA
This sequence comes from Bacteroidota bacterium, assembly GCA_039805815.1. Taxonomy (GTDB): domain Bacteria; phylum Bacteroidota; class Bacteroidia; order Chitinophagales; family Chitinophagaceae; genus Pollutibacter. Next base: position 974 of record JBDLTO010000156.1, read on the forward strand.
CGCTTTGTCTTGATATTTGAATGGGAAACCTTGTTTCCTGTGATGGGTCGCTTTCCTGTTACCTGACATACTCGTGCCATAAACTCTATTTTTTAGGGACGGCAAAGATAATAATAATTCAATTATCGTCCAAATTAAATATCAATTGCTTCTCCATAAGCAGCTGCCACAGCTTCCTTAACAGCTTCACTCATGGTGGGGTGAGGGTGAATGGCATTGAGGATTTCATGCTGGGTTGTTTCCAGTTTTCTGGCTACAACAACTTCTGCAATCAGCTCTGTCACGCCTGAACCAATCATGTGTGCGCCGAGAAATTCACCATACTTGGCGTCAAAAATAACTTTGACGAAGCCATCCGTATTGCCTGCAGCACTGGCTTTTCCACTGGCCATGAATGGGAATTTGCCAACTTTAATTTCATATCCTGCTTCTTTGGCAGCCTTTTCAGTATATCCAACTGAAGCAATTTCCGGAGAGCAATAGGTACATCCTGGAATGTTGTTGTAATCAATCGCATCTGGCTGGTGGTGGTGTTTCTTCTCAAGGTATGCAATAGCTTCAGCAGCATTGATCCCTTCTTTTCCGGCAACGTGGGCCAGAGCCTGACCGGGGGAGCAGTCACCAATAGCATAAATACCTGCAACAGAAGTCTGCTGGGTTTTATCCACAACTATCCTTCCCTTATCTATCCTGACGCCATTCTCTTCCAGTCCAATGTTCTCAATATTCGGAGCAATACCAACTGCACTCAGCACAATATCAGCCTCCAGAATAGACTCTCCTGAAGCATTTTTTACATGTGCCTTAACCCCTGAACCTGCGGTATCAACCTTGGTGACTTCACTGGAAGTGAGGACTGATATTCCTTTTTTCTTGAGTTGCTTCTCCAGCTCTTTGCTGATGTCTGCATCTTCTACAGGCACAATGCGATCCATAAACTCAACGATAGTTACTTTAGTACCCATCGAGTTGTAGAAATCTGCAAACTCAACACCAATTGCACCGCTTCCAACCACAACCATAGACTTTGGCTGCTCTGGCAATACCATTGCTTCTCTGTAACCAATGATTTTCTTACCATCCTGGGGCAGGTTAGGGAGTTGTCTGCTCCTTGCACCAGTAGCAATGATGATATACTTTCCTTCAACAACTTGTTTGGAACCGTCAGCTGCAGTTACTTCAATTTTACCTTTAGACGCTATCCGACCGTAGCCCATGATGACATCGATCTTATTTTTCTTCATCAGGAACTGAACACCTTTGCTCATTTTGTCTGCCACACCCCTGCTGCGTTTGACAACTGCAGGAAAGTCATGTTCAACTCCGGATGACTTTATACCGTAGTCTGCACTGTGCTTCAGGTAATCGTAAACCTGTGCACTTTTCAGGAGTGCTTTTGTTGGGATGCAACCCCAATTCAGACATACACCTCCGAGGCTTTCCTTTTCAATGATGGCCACCTTGAAACCAAGCTGTGAGGCCCTGATTGCAGCGGGGTAACCACCCGGACCGCTTCCTAAAACGAGTACGTCGTATGCCATGACTGTTTGTTTTTTGGTTTAATGGGTGCAAAATTAATGCATCCTTTTCATAAAATGTCAGAACTATTTGAAATGAGTCAGGTGCTTACTGAATCTTTTTGCAGCGAGTGTTCCAACCTGCTTCCCCTGCCATTCTCCAGCCGTAATGGCATCACGGAAATGGATGCCTCCATATAACCGTGAAATGGCTGCTTCTGCCGCTGCTGCATGAAATGAACTGAATATCCGAACCGGCAAACCAAACTCAACTTCAGTATCATCTGTAAAACTGAAATCCTCACCAAAAATCCGGGTCAGGATAATGGCAGCAGTATGTGAAGCAACACTGTGGCCTGATACATATTCAGGAAACGGAGGTGTTTGGAGGAGGGGCCTCCAGGCTGGATCTATTGCCTGCTGTATGATGGTTTCAGGCCTGACCCTGTTGCTCCGGTATTTTTCGTCCCAACAGGCTATGAATCCATCTGCGAGGGCTATAGCAGTAAGGGCATGGGCCAGTGCAGTTTCATTCATAGACATTCCTGCATGAATAGCTGCTATGCCTGTAATGCCTATCCAGTGACCTCCTGGCGATATTTTTTTTAGTCCGAATTCAACATGTCCGATTTGCGAAACCGCAAACGGATTACAATCCCAGAAACTGGCAATATTTCTTTGTTCCGCAGTAGCTTGTTTACCCAAATTATATACTTCAGTTAACTGTTTGTAAAAAGAGGAACCTTTGGACAGGTTAAACTTTGCAGGAACGGGAGGTTTGAACTGTTGTGCGGAGTCAAGCAAAAAAGTTCTAATGGTATTCCAATGTGGCTCCACAGGAGACATGAAAACAGGTGGTGTTGGCTGCCAATAAGCCTGTCCGCTTCTGGGTGTATACCTGGCTCGGTTATTCAATTGCCTGAAACCATCAGTTGCTGCAAAAGCTGTTACGTGCTTGACGATTTTATCGGCTGCAGATTGGGAAAAAATCAATCGGGATTCTGAAAAAGCAGATTTCTTGTAAATATTGATAAGGGAGTCAATTTTCGATTTTAGTATGAATCCTGAAGGAAGCATTCTCTGCCCCATCTTATAGACTACCAATATCATAGTCAGTCCGGGCTCGGCACCATATTTTTCTTCATTGTCCAACACCGGAGAAGTAAACTTGTGTATACTGCCAGAGAGGCTTTTGTAGCCTGTATCAAACAGAGCTGCAGATTCGTAAGCAGCCAGGTTGATATAGGCATAATACCGGCTTGCAGCAACCGGAGAAGTGACATCACTCACCATTACGTCTGTTGCTGATTTCAATGCGCCTACATAGTCTGTTGCGCTAACCTTTTTCTGAGCGTTTACCCATGACGCGAAAAAACATACCAAGCATAAATAACATAATTTCATCCCTGTCTAAATTGATCAGTATTGATAAAAAACGGGATCATCGTTGTTCCGGCCAACCATCAGAATTTTCTTACCTCCCGAGCCTGGTAACACCAACAGATCCCTCACTGCTCCCGTAACCTGTAACCCAGATTTAACTTGATTTAAATATTTGAAGTTCCCCCTGTTATCCCCTGTTAATAAAACACCATAAGACGCATCCATTTTCCCGATTTTTATCCTGGCCTGTTCATTATTGCCAAATAATAAAATATCCGCAGATCCATCATTATTGAAGTCACCAACATGAATAACATGAACCGGTGAAAAGTTAGCTTCTACTGGTAAAGCATGTAAAACAAACCCGTTGGCTGTATTTTCAAACCAAACTGTCTCCAATACTTCCGCCTGCAGCAGTGAAGCCATTTGCAGTTGTGCACTATCCAGAATATCTGTAAGGGTAGCATCAGCATAGGAGTCATAGGTCGGAAACCGCTGTCTGAGGCTAACCATCTGATCTGTAAGTTCATCGCGGGAAGCCATGGGGTATGATTTCCCCATGATATCATGAAAGATAAGTGGGTCAACAAAGCCGTTGTTATCAAAGTCACCATAATACAACTTAACCGGATTACCCGTACCCACTTTGAAGGGAGAATTTGTTCCCCAGTTTCCTGCGATGAGATCCAGGTCACCGTCCTGGTCAAGATCTGATGCTTTGATACAGTTCCACCATCCAGTATAAGATTTAGTAAAAAAGCGTATGGAGATATCCTGCATTTTACCTTCCTTGTATTGAAATACGCGCGGAGACATCCATTCACCCGTTATGATAAGTTCATGGGGACCACTTTGGTCAATATTTAACCAGATTGCATCAGTTATCATTCCTAGCGAGCTGAAAAATGAAGCTTTCTCTGTTGTCACATCCCTAAATTTACCTTTACCATCATTCTCCAATAGCATACTTGACGGGGCCATGGGGTAGCTTCCGGGGATGCACCTTGAACCAATAAACAGATCCTGATCACCATCCGCATCAAAATCGAGTGCTACAACTACGGATCCTGCATTTAACTCTATCGGCAATAATTCTTTCTTGCGGATAAACCTCCCACCCTGATTCAGATACAACCTGTCTTGTAACATTTGTTCGTCGTCTATAGCATAGCCTCCACTTACCACATATAAATCAAGATCACCATCCTGATCAACATCAACAAAAACAGCATCGCAATCCTCGGCTTCGGCATCAGTTGCAAAATCCTGCTGTAGTTTTTCCATATATGATCCGTCACGGTTTTGAACAAACAGCTTGCCTGCTTGTCCTTTTGGTCCACAAACATAAATATCCTCGAGTTTATCCCCATTCACATCCCCTGCTGCAAAACGTGGACCACTGAATGAAAGCATATTGGGCATTAAGGGCTGAAGTTTGAAATCATTGACTTTGTCTTCGATGTGCTGATAACTTATTTTAGGTGAAGTCTTTGTGAAAAGCTGACTACTTCTTTTTAGAATTGGTTCTTTTCCATTTATTTTTAAATCCTGCGCAATAGCAATCAAGGTATCTGAAGGAATACCTTGATTGATTACCTGATAATTACCATCAGGCCAGCGTATGGCGATAGAATCTATTTTGGCTGCACTAAATCCCGCGTGCAAGGGCGTTTGCATAGACGACTGAAAACCATGAACCGGATAGTTTTGAAGTGTAACTGTCTGATCTTCCGTAAATAGGGTGACAACAGCACCGATTGCGGCTGTATTTTTCCCAGCCCCCCTGAGTCTGAGTTTTAAATAATGCCCTTGACCATTTAATTCAACATGGTTATTGCTGTAAATACCCGCTTCCTGATTCATGCTGTTTACCACCAAGTCAAGGTCTCCGTCATTATCCAGGTCAGCATAAGCCGCACCATGAGAAAAATTAAGCTCTTCAAATCCCCACTCTGCAGACCTGTCTCTAAATTTCAGGCCACCTTCGTTTTGAAAGATATAGTTATGCAATGGCGTTGACTTTATCCCTTGCAGCATCTGAAACATGCGGCTATCTGTTTTCCCCTGTATATGTTTCAATCTTTCATCTGCATAAAACTTCATGAAATCCCGGTTAATCATATCACGACCGTATCCATTAGTCACAAAAAGATCCTTGAGGCCATCGTGATTAAAATCAGCAAACAACGCTGCCCAACTCCAGTCTGTATTTGAAATGCCCGAAATTTGTCCAACTTCACTGAATGTGCCATTACCGTTGTTGAGCTGGAGCATATTGCGCATCAGCTGATGGTAGAAACCATTTTTAAGGGTGTTGTTATAAAGTTCGTAATTATCAGGTGCATACAAAAGCTTCTGTCTCCTGTTATCTTCAGGAAGCATATCCAAAGTATAAATGTCTATTAAACCATCGTTGTTGATATCTGCAGCATCCACACCCATAGAAAAGTTGGAGAGGTGACCGAAAGACTGTTTTAACTTTTCCGAAAATGTACCATTACGGTTATTTATATAGAGGTAATCTTCTTCAACATAGTCATTGGAAACATAGATATCAGACCAGCCATCATTGTTGATATCTGCAACATGCAAACCCAATCCATATCCTAGTGGATTGGATAAGATACCGGCCTTTTGTGTGATGTTGACGAATTTGCCATTGTTATTTTGATAAAGGTGGTCTCCGGCAAATGGATCCGTCATTTTCTTTACATAAGCCGCATCAAAATTCCGAAGGTTTTTAATATTATGATTCAAGACGTACAAATCAAGATCACCATCCCTATCCATGTCAAAAAAAGCTGCATGGGTTGAATAGCCCATGTCTGCAACACCCATTTGTTTGGCTTTATCGGTAAAGGTCAGGTCACCATTGTTAATAAACAATTGATTTGCCCGTTGCGATGAATCCAGGTCTCCTGAATAGCATACATAAATGTCTAAAAACCCATCTCCGTTAACGTCTGCAACAGAAACACCAGTCTTCCAACCTACCCTTCCGGCTACGCCGGCAGTTCGCGTAATATCTTCAAACTTGAACCCTCCTTTATTGAGGTAAAGCTTATTGGGAGACATATTACCTGTAAAGTAAAGGTCTACCAGGCCATCGTTGTTGAAATCACCTGCTCCCACTCCACCTCCATTGTAGAAATATTCATAGGTAATGATGTTGACTCCCGCACTCTCAATGATTCTATTTTGAAAGGAAATGCCAGTTGAGTCAGACTGAATCTGCCTGAAAAGAGGTTGTGCTTCTGCTGATTGTGTATCTGCGAAACATATAAACAACCATGTAATCAACTGAACACATGCAAAGGAATATTTTTTAAACATGGAAAATGTTTAGGTTTCAGTGCCAAGTCATTCAAAGTTAACTATAATAAAAATGTCAGGCCGAGGGGCCTGACATTTTTTAAAATGATATGGAAAACGACTAGTTGTCCCACCATACACGGGATGCCCATGAATCTGTGGCAGGAGCCAAACCGCTCAAACCAGCTTTGTAGTTGTCACCATTTACTGATGCTTCACCAGTTGGATAAATCTGTCTGCGTGGAATTGCACCACCAGAGAAATTACCGGTATAAACTACTGGCGTAAGCGCCGGGAATCCAGACCTTCTCCAGTTGCTCCAAGATTCTGAGAAGTTCAACAACATTCCGGTTGTTGCCCAGAATTGTTCGTTGATCTGCTTCAATGAAGCAGCCTGACTGCTAGTGTTAAGTGGATTGGCAGCAATATAGCTGTCGATAGCACCAGCAGCAATTGAACCTGCAGCACTGAAAGTAGCGAGAGACTGCATACCAGCCTTCACACCATTAGCATAATGTGTAGCTGCATTGCCACCAACTGACCAACCTCTTGCGGCAGCTTCAGCCAACAACAGAGACGTTTCTGCAGCAGTCATGATAAAGAATGCTACGTCTCTGTTTGGTGTATAAACAGAAGTGCGTGGCCTGGAATATTTTCCTATAGGCGACAAATCACCACCGGTACCTGTACCACCAGGATAGCCCGGAGCCTTGGTGATATCTGTAGCACCCCCATTCAGGTCGAAACCATTAGGCTGACCAAGTTGATTAGCCGGATCGTTATCGCCAGCCGGTCCGAATGTAGTGTTACCAGCAAGACCTGCAGGAGGAACTTCAGCAACCACACCAAGCCTTGGGTCATTGGTAGATTTAAGATAATCGATGAGCGTCTTGCTCCAGCGAACTGAATAGAAGTCTGCAGGAATATCAAGCGCACGTGCATTCGGATTGGTATAGCCTGTAGCGATGCTGCCTTTAAGGAATGCATCATCAGCAGCAGTCATCATGACACCACCAGCAAAGGCTTTCTCAGCCCAGCTTTTTGCAAAAGCAGCATCACGCTTGGTGAAACGCATAGCAATACGCAGCATAACTGAGTATCCAAGCTTTTTCCACTTAGCTACATCACCACCATAGAACAGGTCAGCACTTGGCTTTGCTTTGGCAGCATTGAATTTAGTGAGTGCAGCATCAAGTTCAGTAAGCAGACCTTTCATAACAATTTCCTGCTTGTCATATTTAGGTTGAGCAATTCCCTCATCACCCTTAAGGGCTTCAGTATAAGGAAGGTCACCATAAATATCTGTAGCATACTGCATAGACAGCGCCTTCATCACGATGGCGGCAGAAACAGTATTCACTTTTTCTGCATCAGCACCAAAATCCTTCACAACCTGCTGTGCAAGGCTGGCAGCACGGTAACAGTTGCTCCAGCTACTAGCAGTATACGAATTGGTGTTAGAAGACTGTACATACTTATCCATGTTGCTGTAGTAGTTTGCAGCACCGGATGTTGTAGACGAAAAAATCTGAACCCATCCAGATTGGAAGAGGATTGGACCAGCATAACCACCGATGGCTTCTTTATATGTGTTCTGTGCATTAGACAGAAAGAAGTTTGCATCGAAGCTCGCCGGGCTAGCTGCAAGCGGATTGGTATTCAGGGCTTCGAAATCCTTCGTACAGCCTGAAAGAATCACAATCGCAGCAGATATTGGCAATAATATTCTTTTCATGTTGATTAATTTATTGATAAGTAACTCGAAACCTACGCTCATTATTTTTTAAACTTGACGTTTACGTTCACACCAAATGACCTTGTAGAAGGGAGGTTTGTGCCCTCAATGCCATAATAGTTGATGCTAGAACCAAATGTAGCTTCAGGATCGATATTCTCAGTTTTCTTCATCAATACAAGCAAGTTACGTCCTACAAGGGATACATTGATGTTCTCTACAATCTTCAGCTTGCTAACAAGTGAAGCAGGAAGAACATATCCGATAGAAACCTGACGGAGTTTGATGAAATCGCCATCCTGAACATGCACTTTAGTTACATTCTGAGCGAGTGCAGTATAGTATGCTTGAGGTGCAGCAGAAACAGTGTTCGCATTTCCATTGGCATCAACACCTGTTTTGATACCAGATTCCCTGCCAACAAGTGTAGCCTTGTTCAGACCCCTGATCATAGAGTAATAGCTGGTTTGAGAAAGTACTTTGTTACCGTAGTTGTAATCAATCAAGAAAGAGAAAGTCAGACTCTTGTAATTGAATTCATTGTTCAAACCACCAAAAAGAGTTGGCAGAACACTACCCTGAGCAGTCAGTTCACCTCTTACAGGAAGACCTGATGCATCAACGATAACCTGTCCTTTTGAATCATACTTGTAATCGAATGCCATGATCTGCGGACCAGCAAAACCAGGAACATAGGCAGTAATCGCATTACCCAGTGTACCACGACCAGAACCCAGATTGAGCCTGCTGTTGGTTGGACCAGTTTTCAACACCTTATTCTCAACACTTGTAAGATTTAATGTAACATTCCAGCCGAAATCCTTTTTACGAATTGGTGTACCTGTAACTTGTAATTCGATACCCCTGTTCTGAACAGAACCTGAAGGAATAAAACCACTGGTATAACCTGTTGCAATAGAATAAGAGGCAGGCATGATTTCATTCTTAGTCTTCTTGTCGTAGTAAGCAAGATCAACTCCTAATCTGTTTCCGAAGAATTTCAAATCAAGTCCGAACTCAAGTTCACTGGTAGTGAATGGCTTCAGCAAACCACTAGGCAGTGAAGTTGGGAAGCTTCCCACTGGAATACCATTGTAAGTATTACCCAAAGAGTAATAAACCCTTGTTTGGTAAGGATTGGTAAACTCGTTAGAAGTAGTAGCATAAGAAGCCCTGACCTTACCATAAGAAAGGAAAGAAGGCTTGTACAATTCAGAGAAAATAAAGCTGGTAGTTACTGAAGGAACAAATGCTGTGTTGTTATTTACAGGGAGTGTAGAATAAGCATCATATCTTCCTGTAGTTCCCAAAGTCAGCAAATTGCGGTAAGTGAAATCAGCAGTATAGTAAGCTGAGTTAACTTGTGTTTCAGAGAAACCATAGCTTCTTCCGATATTGGTTACGTTGTTGAATGCATAGAGGTAAGGAAGGATAAATGGACTTCCTGAAACACCCATACCTTCAAACCTGTTTTTCCTCAGATTTGCACCAATTGCAGCATCAAAACTGATATCTGCAGTAATGTCTTTAGCAGCACCAACAAGGGCGTCAATATTCAACTCAGACCTGTCTGACTGGCCTTGGTTGTTCAAACCACCCCTTCTACCTTGTGAGTAGGCAGTACCCCATGGTGTTACACTGAGGGAACGGTCAAACTGCTGGTCAAGACCAAGACGTGCTTGGGCATAAAGCCAATCAGTAAAAGTATATTTCAGGGTTGTTGCAGTAGTAAAACGCTTCCTGCCCATATCGTTTACAAGCTGGTTAACTACAAACCAAGGATTGCTCACATATTCATCATCACTGAACTGGATTTCAAAACCAGTTGCAGGATCATAACCGGGAGCCAGAATTTTCTGATCCATGTTTGTTGCCAGGAACAAACCATTGTTTGCATTCAAAGGACCATCACTCAGGTATGGAACATTGCCTGCCAATTGGTCAAGGTAAGATGCAAAAAGGCTTACACTTAATTTAGAAGTGATGTCTTGTGAAATATTCAAGTTAACAGTTTTCCTCTTGAGGTCAGTTCCACGCATGATGGAATTGCTCTGCAAATCAGAAAAAGACAAACGGAAAGAACCATTTGCACCACCTTTAGACAGTGAAACTGTATTCGTCAGAGACGGACCAGAGCGATAGAAATTCTTAACATTATCCTTTACAGCAGAGTAAGGATATGAATTTCCGTCAAACTGAATCACTGAAGAACCATCAAGCTTACCACCCCAGCTGAACCTTCCAGTCTGTCTGGCCAATGCAGCTGTAGATGGCTTTTGTCCGCCTACACCCTG
>JBDLTO010000157.1:0-5779 GCA_039805815.1 Bacteroidota bacterium
TCAAGGAGAGACGCTGTGGCTCTTATCAAAGAGGGCAAGCTTAAAGTAAATGACGTCATTGTTACAGAGCCGGGCTTTAAAGTTGAACCCAATGCGTTGGTGTTTTTTTCAGGCAAGCGCATTTTTCCGGAGAAAAACCTGGTTTACATCCTCCTGAACAAACCCAAAGATTACATCACAACTTCTGATGATCCCGAAGGCAGGAAAACTGTCCTGGACCTTATCAAAGGTGCAACCATTGAAAGGGTATTCCCAATAGGCAGACTTGACCGAAATACCACAGGGGTCTTGTTGCTCACGAATGATGGTGATATGACCCAAAAGCTCTCTCACCCTTCACATGAAGTTCGTAAAATATACGAGGTAAAGCTGGATAAACCGCTGGGTAAACTTGATTTTGAGCGGGTGCTGCGCGGACTTGAACTGGAAGACGGGTTCGTTAGAGCTGATGCATTGGCATATTCTGACCCCAAGGATAAATCTATTATAGGTATAGAATTGCACAGCGGAAGAAACAGGATTGTGAGAAGGATATTTGAATCGCTGGGGTATGATGTCCGAAACCTGGATAGGGTTATGTTTGGCAACCTGACCAAGAAAAATGTTGAGCGTGGCAAATGGCGGTTTTTGAACGAGAAAGAAATCAGGCTGCTTAAATTTATGAACAGTTCTTTCATCAAAAAATCAGATGCTGCGCTGGTGCCGCAAACCAGTCGTTTTGAAGATTTTGATGAAGTGCCGGAATTGGAATTGCCTAAGGCTAAAGCTCCAGAGCCAGAAAAAAAGAAGGCTGGAATGCGTCAGCGCAAAACACTTGATGGAAAGAAAATTTTGCAGGTAAATCCCAATAAGCCTGCGGGACCTAAAACGCTTAAACTGACAGGAAAGCAGCCCTCAACGGGCAGGCCACAGGGAGAGCAGCGAGCCAGACCTGATTTCGAAAATAAAACCGATCAGGTTATTAAAAAATGGGAGGATAGGGTTGGTAAAGATGGTGGAAATGCCAGCTGGGGTCAGACAGCCCGCCAAGGGAAGCCCGTTGCCGTAAAGCGCAAGGAAGAGTCTACTTACAAGGAGAAAAAGTTTGCCGTTAGTGGCAAGAATAGTGCGGGCAGATCTTTTCCAGTTAAAAAAAGAAGTGATGGAAACAGTCCCTTTAAACCAACCCGAACCAAACGTTTCTGATCATGCACGCAATGCCTCAACTGATATACAGTGATGAAAATCTGCTGGCGGTGAATAAGCCATCAGGTTGGTTGTCCATTCCCGATCGCCATGATGCCGAACTGCCATCCGTCAGGAAATGGCTGGAGGGGAAGGGTGAGAAAATATTTATTGTTCACCGCATTGATAAAGACACAAGTGGTTTGATGTTGTTAGCCCGCAATGAGGTTGCACACAAATATTACAATGGGTTATTTCAACAGCGCAACCTCGAAAAGCATTATTTTGGACTGGTTTCGGGTGTTTTCAGTGAGGATGCGGGCGTTTATGATCAGCCTATAGAAGAACACCCTGTTATACCGGGAAAAATGCGTGTAGGCCGGAAGGGCAAGGCGGCGATTACCCATTACCGCGTGCTGGAAAGGTTCAGGGGGTATACCTGGGTATCCTTCCAGATTGAAACTGGAAGAACACATCAAATCAGGGTTCATCTCCAGAATGCAGGTCATTCGCTTGTTTGCGATCCTATTTATGGCAGTCCAGATCCTGTCTTGCTTTCATCGTTTAAAAAGAAATTCAACCTATCTAAAAAAGAGGATGAAGAAAGGCCGATGTTGTCTAGGTTAGCCTTACATGCCTCAAGGGTAGCCTTAACAAACTTGAAGGGCGAAGCCCTGTCTGTTGAGGCGCCGCTGGCCAAAGACCTTGAAGCAACCTTAAAGCAACTCAGGAAATGGGGTGGGGGTTCAAAAACGAATTTGATTCCCTAACAATTCCCGTATAATTAGGGCGGCAAAAGCATCAAGGTTGAAGAAATACACTGCTCCAGTTTCCGGTTAATTCAGTTTGTGCCAATTCTTTTTGTTTGCCTGTTGAAAGCTGTTTGATCACTACAGTTCCATGCTCAGCTTCCTTAGAGCCAAGGATCATGACCCAGTCAATTTGTTTGCGCTCTGCATACTTGAATTGTTTATCGAATTTAACCGACTCATGGTAAATTTCAGAGGCAATGCCATTGCCTCTCAATATTTCAGCCAGTCTGAGAACAGATTTTAATTCATTTGATCCTGTATTGAAAAACAGTACCTCGGTTCCTTTCTGAAGCGTTTCCGGAAAAACTTTGAGTTCCTCCATGACATCATAAATTCTGTCTACCCCAAAAGAAATGCCCACTCCAGCAATGCCTTTGACGCCGAATAACCCTGTAAGGTCGTCGTAGCGCCCACCGCCACCGATGCTGCCCATCTGAACACTAACTGCTTTTACCTCAAATATGGTTCCTGTATAGTAATTTAATCCCCTGGCAAGCGAGAGGTCAATAACCAGTTCCGCCAAACCTGTTCCAGCTGGTCTAGACGTCTGGTAGAAGTCAAGTACAGATCTTAATTCATTAATCCCATCTAACCCCGACTGTATAGTACTGAAAAGTTCAGTGAGTTGCTGTAATTTGGTTTCATTGCTGCCGGCAATCGCGATGAATGAAACAACAGTTTCAACCTGTTCCATAGAAAGACCTTTGGATACAAGTTCATCCTTCACCTTTTCAATCCCAATTTTATCGAGTTTGTCTATGGCAATCGTGATGTCCATCATCATGTCTTCGCCGCCGCAAAGTGCTGCCAGGGCAGTAAGAATTTTCCTGTTGTTGATGTGGATGACAACAGGGATATCTAATTTTTGAAACACATGGGTGTAAATCAATGCCAGCTCAGTTTCATGAAGTAGTGAGGTGCTTCCTGCAACATCTGCGTCGCATTGCCAGAATTCCCTGTATCTCCCACGTTGTGGCCTGTCTGCTCGCCACACGGGCTGCATCTGAAACCTCTTAAAGGGCAGGGTTAGTTGACCGTGATTCATGGCAATATAACGTGCAAATGGAATTGTCAGGTCGTAGCGCAGTGCCCTTTCCGTTATCCCTTTAGTTGTTTTGCCTTCCAGAATGCTGTCGAAATCGCGGACTGCATTTTCACGTTTGTCAGGATTATTGAGTCCGTTGTTGAGAATTTTGAAAATAAGTTTATCCCCTTCCTCCCCATATTTCCCCATCAGTGTTTCTGTGTTTTCCATTGCAGGGGTCTCCAGTGGTTCAAAGCCGTAACTTTCAAAAACGCTCTGAATCGTGCGCAGGATATAGTTTCTTTTGCGCAATACAGCTGCTGAGAAATCGCGCGTTCCTTGCGGGATGGATGGTTTCATGTTACAAAGTTAAGGCTGTTTGAAAGAAGTGTGAAGGTTGATGTCAATCCTTGTTGCCAACAAATTATATTTTGTTTACAAAGATAGCTTGTGGAAAACTGTCACATTAGCGTCACATCAGTCAATAAGAAACCTAATTTTCATAAATTGCAGTTATGGATACAAATTCATTTAGGGAAAAGGAAGCCAGGAGGCAAGGCAGCTTCAGAGTTATCTATGATTTCACGATGGGTGTTTTGTGGTTTGGGGCAGGTATTTTCTTTTTACTCAACAAATACCTGATTGCTGGAGCAGGTTTTGATTCACTTACATCATCCATTTTTGGTATTGCCTGTCTCTGTTATGGGTTCTTTCGCTTTTACCGGGGGGTTGCTGCAAAAAAAAACCAATGAGAAAAATGAATGTAAATATACAAGGGTCATTGTCTGTACTGTTGGTCTGCATACTTTTAGCAGCATGTACAGGAACCACCAAAAAGGCAAAAGTGATTAGTGGTGATGATACCCTTACAAGTGGCACCATCCACATCAGTGTTGATGAGTCATTTGCTCCGATCATTGATTCTCAGATTAAGGTGTTTATGTCTCAGCACCCCAAAGCCACCATTGTTCCCCATTACAAGCCTGAAGCTGATTGTATAAAGGATATGTTATCTGATAGCACCCGAATGGTTATCATCACAAGGGGTTTGACGGAAGACGAAGCTCCTTTTTACAAGGATACAATCGGATTTGTGCCATCATGGGGTAAAATAGCCACAGACGCCATTGCTGTTGTCATGCATCCCAAGGCGAAAGATTCATTGTTTTCGGTTGCTGAAATTAGGGCTATGCTGAATGGGTCATCGGGCTATAAATACCAGCTGGTCATGGACGGACTAAAAGCGACCAGTACAGTCAGGTTTTTGATGGATTCGGTGTTACGCGGACAACCACTGAGCGGAAACATACTGGCTGCCAGGAGTTCAGAAGGAGTTATTGAATATGTAGCAAGTCATCCGCAGGCAATTGGTTTCATTGGTGTAAGCTGGATCGGCAACCGCGAAGATCCTGCCCAACTAAGTTTCCAGAAACGAGTAAGACTTGCAGCACTGCAGTGTGCCAATTGTGAAGAGGAAGTTTATGTAAGGCCTTATCAGGCCAATATTGCCATGAAACGCTACCCGCTAAACAGGGGACTTTATTATATTTTGAAAGAAAACTTCTCAGGCTTAGGGAAAGGATTTGTCAATTTTCTGACCCACGAAAAAGGACAACTCATATTCAGGCGAGGTTATCTTGTGCCAGACCGCATGGCTTTGCAAATACGTAAGGCAAATGTTTCCGAATAAAAATATGATTTCTTACATTTACACCTCATAAAATGAAAACGATGCTAAAATTGAAGTTTGGGATATCTATTCTGGCCCTCATGGTTTCTGCAGGAGTAATGGCCCAGTCCGTTCAGGAAGGCCGCCGCATGCTGCACGTTCAAAGACATCACGCAGCTAAAAAAATTCTGCAACAGCTGGCGGATCAGGCTCCAGCCAACGTTGAGACTGCATACTGGCTGGCTCAGGCTTACTTTGAAAATGGCGATCCCAAAGGTGCAGATGCAGTTCTGGCCAAAGCCATGCAAGGTGAAAACGGCAGTCACCCGCTGTTGCTTGTCGCAAAAGGCCAGGCAGAGTTGATAGAAGGTAAAACTGCTGATGCACGTCAGCGTTTTGAAACGGCCATCTCGCTTACCAAAGGTAAAAATGTGGAGGTGTTGACCGCTATCGGCAAGGCTAACCTTGAAAAAGGTGGTGATGCAGCCTATGGTATTGAAAAGTTGAAACTTGCCACTGCCATCAAAGGGTTCAAAGATCCCTTTACGCACATTTACATGGGCGATCTTTACAGAGGGATGATGAATGGAGGTGAAGCTGTAAAATCCTATGAAAATGCGTTGATGGTAGACCCCAAGAATGCCATTGCTAAACATAAAATTGGTAAGATTTACTTGACACAAGGTGCTGAACAAAGGGATATTTTCCTAGGTAAGTTCAACGATGCTGTTACCGATGATCCAACTTTTACCCCTGCCTTGTATGATTTGTATGTTTTTTATTTTTCCAGGGATGTCAATAAAGCAACCCAGTACTTCAACGAGTACAAGAAACATGCAGAACCTGGTCCAGCGATTGATTATGAGGAAGCCAGTTTGCAGTTTGCTGCAGGGGACTTCAACAATGCCATTGTCAAGGCAGACAACCTACTCAATACCCAAGGAGACAAGGCAGATGCCAGGCTTTACCGTTTGAAGGGTTATAGCTACGACAAGCTGGCAGATTCAGTGAAAGCACTGGCTATGATGGAGGTTTTCTTCCAGAAAGCAACAGCAGACCAGATTAATCCCGATAACTATGTTGTGGCCGCATATAATGCAGCCAAAACGA
>JBDLTO010000158.1:0-12860 GCA_039805815.1 Bacteroidota bacterium
AAAAATGGTCAACGTTATTTAGGCATTGACACCTTTTCCCTTATCCCTTTCCCCTCATCCCTCATACCTTTTTGCCTTGTGCCCTGCCTTCGGCAGGTTTACCAACCTGTGGTTGGCAAGCTCGTGCCTTTTCGCCTTTCCCCCTCATCCCTTGTCCCTTTTCCCTTATGCCTTTTTGCCTCGTGCCTTTTCGCCTTTCCCCTCATCCCCCCTTCTGTAAAAACGCCAATAAATCCGCCATCTGCTGATGGTTGAAACTGTTTTCCAAACCTTCCATCATGAGTGAACTACCGAGGGAAGTCAGGCTTGCAATATCGCTGCGGTCAACAACCACTTCACGGCCTCCCTGCTGCCTGAGCACAACCTGGCGGCTGTTTTCGGTATGCACGATACCAATGTGGGTCTGTCCGGAGCGGGTGACCAACTTATGCTGGATGTAGCGTGTATCCACAGCGGAATTGGGATCGAGAATTTCGTGGAGGATTGCTTCCCGGCTTTTGCGGTTGATTTCTGTCAGAGCTGGTCCAACCGACTGTCCAATTTTACCGTATTGGTGACAGCTTGAACACACTTGGGTGAACAGTTGCTGTCCGCCCTCCACATTACCAACCAGCTTCAAAGCAGGCTGCATGGCAGCAATGGCTTCCTTCCTGTTGACCACACCTGCATCTGAAAAAAGTTTTTCCGCCCGCTTGCGAGTCTGCATATTATCAGTCCACCACAACAGCTGTCGGCGTCGCTCCAGATCGAAATTCATCTCACCGATATTGATAATTCCCTTTTCCAGTCCGGTGAGCAGGGCATCATGGTTAGCCTCCACATAGATCAGGAGGTCGCTGGCGTACCGGCGGATATACGGACCCAGGTCTTTCCATATCGCAAGGATGCGGTATCCGGTTTTCGGATCACCCTGTTCATAAAGTTGTCTGAGTGCTGCCTCCTGCAGTTCAGGAGCCGCTTCCGAACCAAGACAGGCATAGAGCAGCGCTTCCCGTTCGCTGAACGGCAACAGCGAAACCAGTCGGAGGTTCACCAGCCGCTGGCTGTCGGCCACCCCTTTGGCCAGCACGTTTTTCAATGCTTCCCTACTCATGCTGAGCTGTCTTGCTGTGGGTGGCATTCCGAGCTGCGACCTCAAAACTGAGAGCACAGGCATGCCTTCTGCTGTGACTTCACGATCGAGTTGATCGAGCAGCCGCTCCATATTTGCACTGGCTTTGGTGTTCCAGTTGCGTTGTCCCAGCGCTTTGAGGACTATCTGCCGATCTGATGGTCTTTTGGCTGTTATCACTTCGCCCAAAACGATTTCCAGTTCCCCAGGATTGTCTACTTGAAGGGTGAGGTTGTGGAGGAGTTCATCGCTGAGCGGAGTATCATGACTGAGTCTGTTTTGCAGCCATTTTACGGCAACAGGACTGGCAGCAAGGGTAATTGCGGCATTGTTCCAGCGGTCTGCCGGCAGTGCAGCTGCAGCATCAAGGGCAGCAAGGAGTTTTGAAGTATCTGCGTTGACCATCACTGATGCTGTTAACGCAGCCTGCATGCGCACCCGCTGATCATTGTCCGTAAGGGTATTCATGACCAACGAAACCACTGCTGGATTGGAAGGTTCCCGTTCAGCTATCTGCAGGGCGTTCTCGCGAATGCCAGGATCAGCATCTTCGAGTGCATTCTTCAATTCAGTCGGACGAAGTTTGCCAGCCAAGGTCAGCTGCCATAGTGCGTGCAGCCTGCCGAACGCATCACTGCCTTTCAGCAATGCATGCAGGGCTTCTTCATCGGTTGTAGAAAGTCCCTTTTCAAGCAGAAGCCTGTGAGCAGTCATCCTAACCCATTGATTGGGGTCACGAAGTGCCTGAACATCAGCCAGACTGCTTTCCCAGCTGATGACCGGCCGGCTTCGCCGGCCGGTACGGTGCAACCTGTAAATCCTACCCTGATCCTTACCGGCATTCAGGTCAAGGCTGTCTTCAATCTCATCAGGTATCCATTCCGGATGTTCAATCACTTTGCGGTGCATATCAAGAATGTAGATCAGTCCGTCCGGACCAACCGTCATATTAACCGGACGAAAGGATCGGTCTGCCGAAGCAAGCAACTCCTTTCCTTCCATTACCCTGGAAGCTGTAAA
Source organism: Bacteroidota bacterium (assembly GCA_039805815.1). Lineage (GTDB taxonomy): Bacteria > Bacteroidota > Bacteroidia > Chitinophagales > Chitinophagaceae > Pollutibacter. Next base: position 2,132 of record JBDLTO010000158.1, read on the forward strand.
GGCTGGACCATTATTGCTGAGGCGGTCAGCATGAATCAGGTTCATCACCACATCTGCCACTAAAAGTGTGTGTTCAAAGTCAGCTCCATAAGCACCACCCCCGTAAGAAAGAATACCACAGGAACCGGAAAAATAACCAGATTGTTCGGGGTGATTGACGCGGGTTTCCTGTTCACCAATGGGATAGATGCGGGAAGTTCCATTTTCTTCATGATCTGAAATGTTGGTCAGTGAATGGTGCAGGGTGAGCCTGGCATGCTGCATGTATTTTCGGGGAAATACCAGCTGTGAGGCATGTTCCAGGTTATGCGTTTCAAAAAATCGTCCGTATGGATCCATAGCCAGTCCAAACCCTCCGGAAGATTCTCCAAGGGTTTCCATTTTGCGTGTCTTCAAGTCAATCACCAAGTCATTGCCTTCCATGTTCAATACAGAACTGGTATCTCCCCACCAATAGGGCTTTCCTGAATTACCACCATTGGCGATGTAAATCCGTCCGTCAAGCCCCAGTGTTAGTCCGTTGAAATTATGCTGCAGGTTACCCGTCTCGAAACCACCCATCAAGGTATCCCTTTTGTCGGCATAAAGGTCGCCATCCGTATCCCTGATGTGCAAAAGGTAGGGAGGTGCTGCTACCAGTAATCCTTCCCGGTAAGGCATGATTGATGTCGCGAGCTGCAGGCTATCGGCATAAACAAAAGAACTATCGTATCGCCCATCAGCATCCCGATCAAACAGGATGGAAACATAACTTTGTTTGTCTTCTTGTGGATAGCCAGGCATCTGCAAAACAAAAGCGCGGCCGGAAGCGTCAAATTCCAGGTCTACCGGATCATGAATCAACGGCTCCACAGCCACCTGCTCCAGCCAAAAATCATCAGCCAGCTCAAACCCTTCGGGTGATTGGGGTTTTTTTCCGTTGCAGGAATTCAATGCGATTGCAGTTATCAGCAGCCATGCAGACAGCAAAACTGACCTGAACTGAAAATTGGCGTTAGGCATAGATAAACTTTGAATAGGTTTAATTGTAATGTAACAGCGTCATTTACAACGGTACATAGTTTAAATTTAATGAAAATGTCAAAGCCATCACACCTGTTGATCTGCATATTTACCTTTTCAATCAGTATCCTTTCATTACAGGCTCAGGAAAAATATCTGCTTAAAAAAGGCGACCCCAATGGTATCGGGAAATGGTATATGGGCCGACAAATCGCGCAGGTGATGAGTCATTGGGGAATCGACTGGCTCGAAAGGCCTGAACGGGAGATGGAGGAAAACACCAGTATGCTGATCAGCAACCTGGGTTTAAAACCCGGAATGACCATTGCAGACATCGGTGCCGGAAGTGGCTACCACGTTGCGCTGATGGCACCAAAAGTTGGGACTGCAGGAAAGGTTTATGCGGTTGATGTGGAGCCTGAGATGATCCGTTTCATCCAGGAACGCATCAAAATGGAAAAATTGAATAATGTGACACCGGTGCTGGGCACGGAACAATCGGTGAAACTTCCGGAATCATCAGTAGACATGATGCTGTTGGTGGATGTATATCATGAATTTGCCTTCCCCTTCGAGATGGCGAAATCAATGCTTACAGCCCTCAAGCCAGGCGGCAGGCTGGTATTGGTGGAGTTTAGATCTGAAGACCCGCTGGTGCCCATCAAAGAAATCCATAAAATGAGCCAACAGCAAGCTGTAAAGGAACTGAAAGCCGCAGGATTCAAATTCACCAAAAACATCAGCAACCTCCCCTGGCAACATTGTATGGTTTTTGAAAAGTAACCCTTGTGCCCATCCTTTGGTATGAGAGGAGTAAAAAACTCTTTCATGTAAAAGTAAACATCCATGCCATTTTGGAATTAGACTAAATATTCTAAAAATTCCCCTCCTGGCCAGGAGGGGTGGATCCAGACCGAGCAAAGCGAGTGTCTGGAGACGGGGTGGTGGATATTTCCGAAAAATACTTCAACCGGCCGTTTTTTCCCCCTCTCCCGCAATTGCACATTTCCTAACTTGCCATGCACCATCTTTGTAAAAAGCGTGAGGAATGAATAAACCGGAAGTTCAGGAATATGAGCGGGCTTTCAGCAGGCTGAATGCTGAACAGCAGACAGCTGTGTTGGAAACGGAAGGTCCGGTTCGGGTGATTGCTGGTCCGGGCAGCGGAAAGACTGAAGTCCTTTGCCTGCGGATCGGCAAAATCCTTCAGGTGCAGGACTGCCATCCATCCAGCATACTCTGTCTGACGTTTTCCAGGGCTGCTGTGGAAACCATCCGGGAACGGCTCCGGGCACTGATCGGCACTACCGCAGACATGGTAGAAATTCACACCTTTCATTCCTTCAGTCACAAACTGCTGAGGGAGAAAGGAGGCCAAATCCTGCGCAATAAGAAAATGATCAGCCGCGCACAGCAGTCGATGGTATTGAGCAAGCTCCTCACCACGCAATTCGCTGAAGAAGATCCCCACCAGCTGAAACCAGCACCAGCAGCTGTGATCAGCAGCTACCTCAACATATTCAACCACCTTGGAAGGGAAGGCATCAGCCTGTATGACCTTCAGGACGAAGCCAACGGATGGAGTCCAGCTGCCATTGCGTTTACAAAACAACTCGCAGAACTACAGGAGGCTTATACAAGGATGCTGGAGGAGCGGAAATTGATGAGCTTTGATGACCTCCTGCTTGAGGCTATCCTGTTGGTTTCAGAGCAGCCCGAACTACACGCGGCATTAAGAGAACAATACCAATATTTGCTGTTGGATGAGTTTCAGGATACCAATCCGCTTCAGCTGCAACTGATCCGCTTGCTGGCTGCCGGCGAATCAACACCCAACCTCTTCGCAGTAGGCGATGAAAACCAGAGCATTTACCGTTTTCAGGGTGCAGGTACCCAGCAGTTCAAATGGATGGAAGAACATTTTAAGGTTGTAAGAACCCTTAGTTTATCCAGCAACTACCGAAGCAAACCTACACTGGTTGAGGCTTTTAGGAGATTGGCTGCCAGGTTATCCAACACTGTCTTTGAGGATAAAAACAAAACTCCTGTAGAACATGTAACTGATGATCAAACTGCATCAATAAGATGCAGAATCTACCGGAACAGTGATGAAGAAGCCAAGGGAACAGCAGTGTTGATACAGCAAATGATTGAGCAAAGTTCAGGCACCACTGCTTTGCTAGCACGAAAACACCAGGAATTGCAACTGGTGGCAGGTTACCTGAACCAGCTGGGAATTCCCTTCCGGTATAACCGCCAGGAAAACAACCTGCTCGAAAGTCATTTTGGTAAGTGCCTACACTATACGCTGCAGTTCCTGCATCTGCGCGGATTAGACAATTACATGTCTGAAGGATACCTGTATCATGGTCTACTACACAAGCGGGAAGGGAAGCATCTTTTGCAGCTTTTCATGGAACAAAGGCAGCAAACACAGGTGCGGCTCTTTGAATGGCTTGGAGGTTCCGGCGAACGGTTATCCTACCTGGGAGATTGGTACCCACTCATACAGGCACTGCTCTGGCGTTGCGATGAACCACTGAACAGGGAAACACTCACCATCCTGAAATCTGCTGCCATCCTAGGTCTGCGTGAAGTACCATCTCAAGCAGAAGAACAGGCATGGACAGTATGGCTGGAGCAATTTTTGACAACAGATAAACAAAAAACCCTTCGTTCCCTGGCTGTCATGATTGGCTATCAGGTACAACAAAACATACCTATTCCAGTGCCGGTTGACCAACTTGTAAATAGTGAAAAGGCATTGATCTTATCCACAATTCATGCTGCAAAGGGGATAGGGTTCCGTCAGGTTATATTGATGGGTTGCCAATCATCAAACTGGGAAGCTTGCCCTCCACCCTATGCATTACCCATCCCTGAAGAACTTCGGGGAAAAATTTACCCTGAGGCAGCCGGCATTGATGACCTTTACAGGCTGCTCTACGTAGGCTGTACCCGAGCTGAGCAGGAACTGCATTGCAGCTATCATGAAGAAGTGCCCGGTACGGGTATGAGCTTATTACTACAACCGCTGGTAGATCAGGGGATGGTGCTACAAGACTGCAGAGCAAAAGAATTCAAAATGCCAGAAGCCGAAACTTATAGGGTTGAATATGATGATGAGTGGAACAATCTGGTTCAGGATCGGTGTGCCCGTTATGCCTTGTCGCCCACCGGCACGCATAGCTGGAAGGAATGTCAAAACAGGTTTTTTATCACCCAGCTCATCAAAGTACCCGGACTCGGTTCGGAGGCCACAGCATTTGGTAATATCATGCATGATGCACTGAAATTGATTGGTAAATCACCCCAAGTGCAACACGATTCAGTATGGATTGAACAGACCGTCAACCGATTATTCAAAAGTTACTGGTTCCGTTTTTTTCCTGTGCACCTAGATGCCTACCGCCGTTATGCCTTGTGGCTGCTGCCACGCTACCTCGCGGCAAGTCCCTTACCAGATCAACCCGGATTAATTGAAAAATCATTTCAATTCGCCAGTCCATCCGGAATGCGCATCAAGGGTATTCTTGATCGGGTGGAAGTTGATGGTGACAAGGTGAGGATGGTGGATTACAAAACCGGCAGACGGAAAGACAGTCTGGAACAGTTTCAAGATGAAAAAAATCCTGGTTCAGCTTACTGGCGGCAGGGCATGATTTATGCGGGCATCATGCAATCTGTTTACCCGGATGCCAGCACGTTTGAATTTGCTTTTCATTACTTGGAGGATGATAAACCTGTGGAAGTACTGGATGTGAAGCCACATGACGGACTCAACAACTGGCTGCATGTTGTGTGGACAGAAATCATGGGACTGCGTCTCAGAAAATCATGTGGGGATCCTGAATGCATATATTGCCTTGTGATGCAATCAGACATTTAGGGGGCACAATAAACCAGTATTCCATCAATAATAATGCTATTCAACTTTTGCTCTATTGTACTACTTCCCACCCAACAATTCCTTGATCCCACCCAAGGAAGAAAGTACCCCTGTGGCTTCATAAGGAATATAGACTGTTTTAGTCTGGTCTCCTTTTGTCATTTCCTTCAGCGCTTCCACGTATTTGATAGCCACCATATAGTTAACAGGATCTGCTTTGGTTTGGGCTACTGCCTGGGAAATCATGCTGATGGATTGTGATTCGGCTTCGGCCATTTTCAGGATTGCAGAGGCTTCACCTTCTGCGCGGAGTATCCTCGCCTGGCGTTCACCTTCGGCACGGTTTACTTCAGCAGCCTTTCGTCCTTCTGCCTCAAGTGTCAATTGCGCACGAGTACCCTCTGCTTCCAGAATCTTCGCGCGTTTGTCGCGCTCAGCCCGCATCTGCTTCTCCATCGCATCGCGTATATCGTGCGGTGGATTGATATCCTGCAACTCCACACGGTTCACCTTTACACCCCATTTGTGTGTGGCATCATCCAGTACATTACGCAATTTGGAATTGATGATATCCCTTGAAGTAAGGGTTTCGTCAAGGTCCATCTCACCAATCACATTTCGTAGTGTTGTCTGTGTCAACTTTTCTATTGCATCGGGAAGGTTGGCAATTTCGTAAACGGCTTTGACGGGGTCTGTTATCTGAAAATAGAGGATGGCATTGATTTCAGTAACTACATTGTCTTTGGTAATCACACTCTGCTTCGGAAAATCGTATACTGTTTCGCGAAGATCGATACGGGTAACATTGAGCTTTTGTATGACAGACTTTCCATTGGTTTCCTCTTTGAGGTAACGCCACATTATTTTCCTTGGTTGATCAATGATAGGCCAGATAATATTGATGCCAGAATTAAGTGTACGGTCGTAGCGACCAAGCCTTTCAATAACCATAGTTTCTGATTGTTGCACAATACGAAAACCCATGATTACCAATGCAATGACCAATGCCAAGAAGGCGAGAAAAATTACTGTTCCCATTTTAGATAGGTTTGACGTGAAGAATGGTTGAATCAACGCGGGTTATTTCTACCTGAATTCCTGGTTCAAGCGAAGCGGATTCAATGGAAACTGCTTTCCAGTCGTCACCGCCAACCTTTACCCTACCGGTTCCGCTTTGAGCATCTATCCGCTCAGATACACGGCCATGTTGACCGATCAGTGCATCGGTATTGGTCAGGTGCCTTTTGGAGAATTTCTGAAGAATGGGTTTGGCCCATACGAAACTAACCAGGGTGAAAACCGCGGCTAAGAGGAGTTGTATTTCCAAAGTGCTTCCGAAGAGAGATGCCAATGATGCACCCAGGGCTCCAACAGCAAGGCTGATAAAGAAAAAAGTGTTTGTAAACACCTCAGTGATGAGCAAAAAAATGGCAATGATCATCCATAGTTGCCAACTCATAGGTAAAGCTTTTGTAGGTTCAAGTTAATCAAAAAAAAGGATACTGCTAATTGACTCATCCCTTCTCCCCAACCTTCGGTTGGCAAGCTCATCACTTGTCACTTGTCACTTGTCTATTCTCCCTACTCCCCTCATACATCTCATATTCGAGCAGTCGGCAGTCGATTTTGGCATTCAGGAATTCCATGCGTCTGCTGGGTTTCAGTCGCACAGACTTCGCAAGGTCTAGGTTGCCCGTAAACACATAGGCCGTTTTACCCTTGCATCGCTTCTTGAAGAAATCACCAATCCTGGTATAAGTTTCCTGCAATTCAGTCTCTTCGCCAAGGCGCTCACCGTATTCGGGATTGATCATCACTACCCCTTCGCCTTCCGGAACCTCAGTATCGGCAAAATCACAAACCTGAAAATCAATCAAATCTTCCACACCGGCTCGGGCCGCATTCACGCGGGCAATCTGCACAGCCTTCTCACTGATGTCTGATGCTATAATGCGCAAGCCAGACTGCACTTCGACTGTGTCATGCAAGCGCTTCAGCTCTACTTTATATACCTCCGGCTCATATCCAAGGATATGCATGAATGCATAATTGTCTCGCAGCAATCCGGGCATACGCCTGCTGGCAATCAATGCAGCCTCTATCGCCAGCGTTCCCGATCCGCACATAGGATTGATAAATGTACTTTGCCTGTCCCAACGTGTTCTCAAAATTGTCGCCGCCGCCAACGCTTCCAGCATAGGCGCTGTTCCTGGTAATTTCCGGTAGCTATGGCGGGCCAGACTCTCACCGGATGTGTCCAAGAAAAGTTCTGCCTGATCCTGGTTCCAGAACAGATTAACCACCACCGCCACAAGGTCTGAACCGGTACTGGGCCTAATAGCAGAAGCCCTGCGCATGGTATCTACAATGGCATCTTTGACACGTAAGTTGGCATAAAGATTGGTGGATATCGTTGGATGATAAACATTGCTGGTAACTGAAAAATACCCGTTCCGGGCAATGAGCCTTTCCCAGGGAATACCCAACGTCTGACTGTACAACTCATCGGGGTCATTACAGGTAAAGGATTTCAGGGAATACATAACCTGACTGGCTGTGCGCAGGTTGAGGTTTAGCCTGATACATTCAGTAACATTGGCCGTGAGCTCCACACCTGTCTGAAAGACCCGATCTGTCTTAAAACCCAATGCTTCCACTTCCTGCTGCAAGGCAGGCGATAACCATTTGTGGCAGGTAATTACCACTTTCCGCTTCGTTTCGAATACACCCATAGCAACAAACATAAGGGAATTTTACCTCAGGGAGATGGGTTCTTAAATAATGGAAACAAAATTTCACCCATAACCTCATATTTGCATATATCACAAGCTTATGCATACCCTCTCCGATATTCACCTGCAGTTCGCCAATGCCTTCCGGGATACACGGATCAGACCTGCCGCCTACCTGTTGTCTAAAAAACTCCAGGAGGGTCATATCTGTGTTCCCGTGGATAGTGTACTCACAGAAGACCTGCCCTTTGAAAAGCGCTGGCTGCCTGAGCCTGCAGAACAGCCTGATATGGTTGGAACACCAGGGGGCGAACCCAAACCGTTTATCCGTGATGGTAACCTGATCTACTTCCAGCGCTACCACCACTATGAATCCCAAATCATCAGCCACGTCGTTGCGCGTGCCGCCTCAAGCCAGCGCCTGCTGCCTGAGAGGATGGCAGCCCTCGAAAAACACCACACACTGATTACTGACCTGGTGGCAACCTATCCGCTGGATGGGTTGCTGCCTGAGGAGCAGACCGACTGGCAACTGGTGGCATGCCTGCAGTCCCTGCTGAGCGATTTCAGCATCATCACGGGCGGACCAGGTACGGGCAAAACCACTACCCTCGCCAAACTGCTGCGCATCCTCTATGCCATCAACCCGGATACTTCCGTGGCACTGGCTGCCCCCACAGGAAAGGCTTCCATGCGCATGCATGAATCCTTGCAGAACTCAGCAACTGCCTTCCCGGAAATGCAGCCGGTGTTCGACAAACTGAAACCTTCTACACTGCATAGCCTCCTGGGCTACAGGCCGAATACCATCCATTTCAAATACAACCGCAGCAATACCCTGCCCTTTAGCTGGGTGGTGGTAGATGAGGCTTCCATGATAGACGTGCCAATGTTCGCCAAACTGCTGGATGCCCTGCATCCTGAAACGCGGATTATCCTGCTGGGTGATAAAGACCAACTTGCCTCCGTAGAGGCAGGCAGCTTGCTGGGCGACCTCTGCTCGGTAATCCCTAACCTTAATGGCATGGAATCTGCTCGGAGAGACTGGATCAACAGCTTCCTGCCAGCTCAGCAAAGGCAAATCCGGGCAACAGGTGATGCCACAGATACACCATGGTTGTCTAACCACATCCTGCAGCTTAAACTGAGCCACCGCTTCAAAAAAAGAGGCGCCATCGGAAACCTGGCCGGTATCATCATTAGGGGCGAAACAGCGGCATTAGCAGAGGTGCTCGCAGATTCTGAATCTACTGAAATGCAATTCGACACCGCTTACAATCAGTCTGCACTGGAAGCCTGCTGCAAAGGCTACGCCGATTACATCCTGGAAACAGACATCAAAAAAGCCTTGGAAAAACTGAATAACCTGCGGGTGCTGGTAGCAGTTCGGGAAGGTGAACGTGGTCTCTATGCCGTCAACAGGCAAATCGAAAGGTTCCTGCGTCAGGAACAGCTGCTCAAGCCAGACAGGGAATTCTATCCCAACAGGCCGGTCATGGTAACACGTAACAACTACGAATTAAACCTCTTCAATGGGGACGTGGGCATCCTCAGGCCCGATGCACACGGAAACCTGCGTGCCTGGTTCACAGACAGCAATGGTGAACTTCGGAGCATACTGCCGGCTTACCTCAGCGATGCCGAAACTGTCTTCGCTATGACGATACACAAAAGCCAGGGCTCTGAATTCGATAAAGTCATGGTCATCTTGCCTGAAGGCACAGACAACCTGCTGCTTACCCGGGAACTGCTTTACACAGCTGTAACTCGGGCAAAAAAATCCGTAACCATCCAGGCCACGGAAGAAACCCTGCTGCATACAGTCTCCCGCTCGGTTAAACGTATATCTGGCATCACCCAACGCATCAATCAAATCAACCTGCTAAATCACTCAACTCAATAAGCATTATGCTAATAAAATCACCTTTAATTATTCCCCTCCTGGCCAGGAGGGGTGGATCCAGACCGAGCAAAGCGAGTGTCTGGAGACGGGGTGGTGGGTGTTTTTTTTCCACCACCCCGGCATTCATTCGTCTGCGCCAAAGGCGCATCCTCATTCTTGCCACCCCTCCTGGCCAGGAGGGGAGTCTTTAAGTATATTACATCGCAAAAAGCTAACCATTCACAGCATTAAACCATGGGCATCTCCCTCAACATATCCAACTCACTCAGTCCGCTCTCAACTAAACTGGCATCAGACCTTAAAGCCATCTCAGTTGATCCTTTCAGTGCGCAATGGGTTGTCACCCAAACTGAAGGAATGAATAGCTGGCTGAAAACGGCTCTGGCGAGAGAACTGGGCATCGCCTCCAACATCCGCTTCTGCAAACCTAACGACATCGTTTCGAGGGTTCATCAGCTCTGCACCTATCCGGCCAGACCGGCTCTGGACAGCGAAACTTCGCGCTGGTATCTGTATTCACTGCTGGGCAGCGACAACTTCCGGGCAGCACATCCTGACATCCATACCTATTTCGGCAGCAACGACATCAAACGCATAGCACTAGCGGATGAGCTGGCTGACCTTTTCGATCAGTACCAGGTTTACCGGTACGAGCACATCAAAACATGGAACCAGGTGAACACGGAAATCACTGCAGGCGACTGGCAGGCATGGCTCTGGTGGCAGATGAAGGAAAAGCTGAACGGTGCACTGGGAGACAGGGTTGAGATGGCTGATGAGATCCTGAAGGGCTTGCAGAATCCGGATGTGCAGGACCTGCTCAAGCGGAAAATCGGACAACTGCATTTTTTCGGCATTGCGGTCATCACGCCTTATTACCTGCGCATACTGCACGCACTCTCAAGTTGTATTGACATTCATTTCTACCTGATCAATCCTGCCCCTGAACAATATTGGCTCGACGACCGGTCTGAAAAACAGATTACCAGGCTGCTGCAGAAAAGAAACCTGCCGCGAGAAGACAAGGAACATATCCTGCAGGGTAACGACCTGCTGCTGAACTGGGGAACCATCATCCGGGAAACATTCGGCTTGCTGCTGGATCAGGATGAGTTCATCAACCTGTACGACGCCTCTCTGGCAAATCCACACAGCTCTCCAAAAAAATTGCTGCACAAGATCCAGCACGACATTTACCACAAT
>JBDLTO010000159.1:0-2778 GCA_039805815.1 Bacteroidota bacterium
TGCCAGGAATCAAACAATTCAGGATGTTTTCATTCTTTATGGATCCTGGATATCAGGTATTGGTATTTTACTGGGCAGTTTTATTGGCATAGGAATATGCTTTTTACAACAGAAACTTAAATTCATCCAGTTAAATGAAGAAGCATACTATGTAAGTAGTGCACCTGTTTCCATTGATTTGTTCCAGATTTTTATAGTAATCACAGGTACATTTTGCATTTCCATGCTGGTTTTGATTATTCCTTCGTTAATCGTTAAAAAAATCAGTCCTGTAAAAACCTTACAATTCAGGTAATCAATCTGTTATTTTTGATAATAAAATTGCTGCAGCTACAGCAGCATTCAGTGATTCTGCTTTTCCTCGTCTGGGTATGGTAATAGCATTATCTGCAATTTTACGCAAAGAAACCGAAACGCCTCTAGATTCATTTCCAATAATCAACAATGTTTTATCAGGAAATGTAAACTTGTCATACGATTCCCCATCAAGTACTGCGACGCATGGGGAATATAATCTGTTATCACTTATAAATTGTTCAATTTGCATGTACGTAATGTTTACCCTCAATAAGCTCCCCATTGCTGATTGAACAACTTTTGGATTAAATGCGTCCACGGAATCTGGGGAACAAATGATATGATTGACACCAAACCAATCGCATGTCCTGATGATTGTTCCCAGATTTCCCGGATCTTGAATTTGATCAAGTGCAACAACAACCCGATTATCATGTGGAGTAAATATGCTAGAAGCTGGTTTATTTAATACAACAAATACTTCATTAGCAACAGACAAGCCCGTGATTTTCTGAAGTTCGAAATCCTGAACCTGATGTATGGATATATCATTAGTCAGTTTTCCACGATTTTTAACAATCCATTTTTCTATGGCGTAAATAGCCTTTATAAGGTGACTGTATGAGGATATAACTTCATCTGCCATTTTAATCCCTTCCATAACAAATACACCTTCCTCATCCCTGAATTTTTTTTGGGATAAACTTTGAATATATTTGACTTCTGATTTTGGGAGCATATTCTTTAAAATTTAATTATCTGGTGACAGCTGATTTCAAAACACTTAAAACTCATATAAATTTCATCTTGCTGATGGCGCTGCTGGCATCATGCACTATTGTAAGAAAGGCTCCTGTAAATTCTGCATTTATTTTTAAAAATGATATAAAAATTACAGGAAAGTTATCAAAAAAAGAAATTAATGAACTGACACTCCGGTTAAACGAACAGATTGAAGACAGTGCACAGATAAGAAAAGCTTCGAAGATACCATGGCCATCTTTCCCATGGATTATTCCAGTACCAATAATGTCAAATCCTTATCCCTTTAAAAGTGGTCCAGTTAAACAGTCAGTGCTCAATATGCAATACTTTATGGCAAGTATTGGCTACAGAAGAAGTACTATAAGTTTTGATACGACAATAAGAAAACACAAAGGTCAAATTCGGACCACAACCAGTTATAGTGTTCAGGCAGGACCGATCACTGCAATAGATTCAATTACATATGACTTTGAAAATAAAATTCTTGATTCACTGGTTAAAATTACCAATAGGGAATCCTTAATTCAAAAGGAAAAAAAATTAAACTATTCCTCAATTGACAGGGAAATAAGCCGGTTAACTGAACTCTTCCAGAACAATGGTTTTGCAAGATTTACAAAAGAAGATATTATAGCAGAAATAGATACAGGGTCTAATGAATTATTAAGCCCTATGACCGACCCTTTCAATTATGCAATATTGTTAAGTAGAATGAAGAGCAAGGCATTGATACCAGAGGCAGACATATTTTTCAAATTAAGAAATTCATCTTTTAAAAATCATTTTAGTCAGTATACTATTGGAAATGTATTCATAGAACCAGATACTGATCCGGAAGACAGCATTCTGGCTTCCTTAAATCAATATAAAGACAGCATCCCTGATATATACATAATTCAAAGACGCAATTTGTTTAACACCGATTTTATTAAAAGTCAAATTCAAATCATCCCTTCCAGTACATATACCCGGGACTCATACAACAGAACAATTAATCAGTTAAATAAACTTGGAGTTTGGCAAAATATCAATATTTCAAGTGACATAAATGATAGTCTGAATAAAATTGATTATGCATTGAAACTTCAGCCTGCGAAAAAACAATACTTCAGCATAGACCTTGAAGGAAGCAGCATTGTAAATACATCACAACTTGTTCAGGTTGGAAGCGGCAGAGTGGGTCTGGCCAATAACTTTACACTCAGGAACAGGAATATCGGAAAAAAAGCAATTCAACTTGAAAACAGCCTTAGAACTGGTATAGAATTCAATAACTTTAAGAGAATCCTTTCAGGTGAAATTACGCTAACAAACAGGATGACTTTCCCAAAATTAGTTGCACCGATAAGTGAAAAATTGAAGGGTTATTTTCAACAAGCCAGGACCATTGCATCCGTCGACTTTTCATACATTGATCGTTTCAGGTTCTTTCAACTTAATACGGTAAACACTTTTATTGGCTATGAATGGAGACCCGGACCTTTCAGCTCTTGGCAATTCAAACCCATTAACATCGAATTTACACAATTCAGGCCAGACAGTCTTTTTTTACAATCCATACAAGACTTCCCGTTATTGCTGTATACATACAACAATGGATTAATTATTGGGATGAATACAGTTTATAACAGAAATCTTACACCATCCAATTCCAGAAATATCAGTTTGCTGAAAGTTTATGCCGAAGAAAGCGGTTTATTGGCAGGATCTCTCTTT